>JAPXNX010000017.1:0-13198 GCA_033811795.1 Methanolinea sp.
TAACACTTTTTTTTGCACCCCCCCCCTTTGCATAGGTCTCCCCCTGGCAATGCAGCCATCTGGAACGTGGCGTGGCATACCCACCAGTATTCAGCAAAAACTGGAAATAAATAATTACTTTTATCAGCACGTTTGCCGAAGTCATTGAACATATCCAATCTGGGATAAAAATCTCCTTTGGATGGTGCACAGTCTTTGAATTCCTGGAGTAAACGACATGAGTGATGGAAAGTCATCGAAGATGAAATACGTGCAGACCACCTGCCCGTATTGCGGAGTCGGATGCACTCTGAACCTGGTGGTGAACGATGGAAAGCTGGTTGGTGTAGAGCCCTATCGCCGCAGCCCGATCAACGAGGGGAAGCTCTGCCCGAAGGGCATGACATGCCACGAGTTCGTGCACAGCCCGGACCGCCTCACGAAGCCCCTCATCAAGAAGGACGGCGAATTCGTGGAGGCAAGCTGGGACGAAGCCCTCGACCTGGTGGCAAAGAAGCTCAGAGAGACCTACGATAAGTACGGGCCGAAGTCTCTCGGGTTCCAGGTCTCCTGCCGCACGCCGAACGAGGAATGCTACATCATGCAGAAAATCGCCCGCGTCGGTTTCCTCACGAACAACGTGGACAACTGCGCCAGGATCTGCCATGGGCCGTCGGTCGCCGGGCTCTCCCTCTCCTTTGGGTCCGGGGCGGCCACGAACCCGTTCGAGGATGTCCTCAACTCGGACCTCCTCCTCGTGTGGGGATCGAATGCAGTGGAGGCTCACCCGCTCGTGGGGCGCCGCATTGCACAGGCGAAGCTGAAAGGGATCCCGATAATCGTGATCGACCCGCGTTACTCGCCCACTGCAAGGCTGGCCGACGACTGGGTACGGTTCAACCCCTCGACCCACATTGCGCTCGCGAACTCCATGATGTACTGGATCATCAAGGAAGGCAAGCACGACAAGGAGTTCATCGAGAAACGCACCAAGGGCTTCGATGACCTCAGGAAGATGGTCGAGAAGTACGCGGACGTGGAGAACATCACGGGTGTCCCCACCGAGAAGGTGAGGGAGATTGCGCTCAAGTACGCGGAGGCGAAGAACGCGGTCATCATCTACTGCCTTGGCATCACCGAGTTGACCACCGGGACCGACAACGTCCGCTCGATGGGCAACCTCGCCATGCTCACGGGGAACATCGGGAGGCCCGGCACGGGCGTGAACCCGCTCCGCGGCCAGAACAACGTGCAGGGCGCCTGCGACATGGGTGCGTACCCCAACGTGTATACAGGGTACCAGAAATGCGAGGACCCGGCGGCGAGGAAGAAGATGGAGACCGCGTGGGGCCTGAAAGAGGGGTCGCTCCCGGACTGGTACGGGTCCACCCTCACCGAGCAGATCAACGAGTGCGGGGACCCGATCAAGGCCATGTACATCTTTGCACTGAACCCGGTGGTCTCCTATCCCGACTCGAACCACGTGAAGCGATCCCTTGAGAAACTGGACTTCCTCGTGGTGCAGGACATCTTCTGGACCGAGACCTGCGAATACGCAGACGTCGTCCTTCCCGGGGCGAGTTTTGCCGAGAAAGACGGGACGTTCACGAGCGGGGAACGGCGCATCAACCGCGTGCGGAAAGCCGTCGACCCGCCTGGGGACGCCAAGGAGGACTGGGAGATATTTGTCCTGCTGGCACAGAAGCTCGGCCTCAAGGGGTTCGACTTCAAGTCCCCCCAGGAGATCTGGGACGACATGAGAAAAGTCACTCCATCGATGGCGGGATGCAGCTATGCACGGCTGGAAAAGCCAGAATCGCTTCACTGGCCCTGCCCCACCGAAGAGCACCCGGGGACTCCGATCCTCCATGTCGATAAGTTCTCCGCCCCGGATGGGCTGGGTACGTTCTTCGGCCTTGAGTACAGGCCCCCGGCAGAAGTCGCGGACGCAGAGTACCCGTTCACGCTCATGACAGGGCGCCTCATCTTCCACTACCACACCCGCACCCAGACTGACAGGGCCAGGGTCCTGCACTACGAAGTCCCCGAGAATTACGTCCAGATCAACACGGAGGATGCGAAGAGGCTCAATATCTCCAAAGGCGAGAAGATCAAGGTCCGCAGCCGCAGGGGAGAATCGATTGCAGTGGCCCGTGTCACGGACGAGGTCGGGCCCGGGGTGCTGTTCATGGCCATGCACTTCCCGGAGGGCGCCAATGCGCTCACGAACACCGCCCTTGACCCTCTCTCCAAGATGCCGGAACTGAAGCACTGTGCTGTAGCGGTGGAAAAGATCAAGGAGGGGAACTAGACCATGGTCAAGAAAGGCGATATGTTCTATGCCTGGACAACCGATGCCAGCCTGGCCGAGAAGGCCGAATGCGGTGGAGCGGTGACACAGCTCCTGAAGTACGCCCTGGAGAGCAAGGCCGTGGATGCCGTGCTTGCAGTCAGGAAGGGGCAGGATCTCTACGACGCTGTCCCGGTCATCGTCACCGACCCGAAGGAGCTGGACCAGACGGCGGGTTCGCTGCACTGCGGGACCCTTCTTCTCCCCAAGCTACTCAAGAAATACCTCGAAGGGGCGAACACAATGAAGATCGCCATGACCGTCAAGGGATGCGATGCCATGGCGCTCTACGAACTGGCCAAGCGCAACCAGGTCAACATCGACAACATCCTGATGATCGGCGTCAACTGCGGTGGTTCGGTCAGCCCTGTAACCGCCCGGAAGATGATCAAGGAGAAGTTCGGTGTCGACCCGGACAAGGTCACGAAGGAGGAGATCGACCGCGGCCAGTTCATCATCGAGTACGAGGGTGGCCATAAGGGAATCAAGATGGACGATCTCGAGGACGAGGGGTACGGCCGCAGGGGTAACTGCAGGCGGTGCAAGACGAAAGTCCCGAGGCAGGCGGACCTCGCCTGCGGGAACTGGGGAGTCATCGGCGACAAGGCCGGCAAGGCGACATTCGTCGAGGTCTGCAGCGAGAAGGGAGCAGGGCTCCTCGATGCTGCCGTGCGTGCGGGGGTCCTGAAGACCGAGGCGCCCGACCCGAAAGCGCTGGAAATGCGGGCGAAAGTCGAGGGTTCCATGCTCAAGCTCGGTGACAAGTGGCGGAAGAAGGATTTCGAGGCACTCGGCACTGGCCGCGACCGCCTCAAGAAGATCAGGGAAGCAACGAGCCGTTGCATAAAATGCTACGCCTGCATCGAGCACTGTCCTATCTGCTACTGCGTGGAGTGCAGCACGAAGAAGCCCTACTTCGTGCCCCCAGGGGAACTCCCGGTCAGTTTCATGTTCCACCTCATCCGGTTTGCACATATCGCAGATTCATGCGTGAATTGCGGCCAGTGCGAGGAGAACTGCCCGATGGAGATCCCGAACTCGCTCTTCATGCATGCCAACCAGGTCGACCTGGAGAAGATGTTCGGCCATGTGCCCGGAAAGGACATGTCCCTGCCGGTCCTCGCCCTCGTCGAGGAGAAAGAAGAGAGGGAGAGACTCGCTGCAACAGGGAGCGACCAGATATTTGACATATTCAAGTGAGACAGCGTCCCCCGGGGAACCCCGCCCGGGGCGCCCCTTTTGGGGCGGCGAGATGCATCGCATCTGGGGAGTGGGGGCGAACAGCCCCCATTCATAATTTATTACCCGCTCAAAATACTGAAGAGCCCTCTGTTTTTTACGTTTTCCCCTCGTCGCGATGGAGCAGCTTTTTCAAGGCAAGAGCCACCTCGTCCCTTACGCTCTTATCAGGGTCGTTTTCCAGTGCATGGAGCGGTTCGGCAGCCGAGGTGTCACCGAGAACCCCGAGGGCACGGGCAGCCTGTCTCCTCACCTGTGCAATGCCGTCCTTTAGTGCCTCGATCAGCGCCGGGACTGCCCGCCTGTCCCCCAACCGGCCCAGCCCGGTTGCGGCGCCGATTCGGAGCCATTTCTCCGGGGACCCGAGTGCCTGGACGAGCGGTTCGAACGCCCTGTCGTCACCGATCTCCCCGAGGGTCTTGGCTGCTACCCACGACACGTCCACGAACGGGTCGGAGAGGGCCTCGATCAGGGCCGGTACTGCTGAACCATCCCCGATGTCACCCAGTTGCTCGGCGGCTTTCCACCGATCGTCGAGGTGCGGGCTCTTGAGGAGCCCGACAAGGTTCCGGACCCTCCTCCTCCGGGTGCCCTCCTCTGCCTCTCTCATCGAGCGTTCCGTCACTCCCGTTTCAGACATCCCAGACTCATCCCAGGGCAGGCATTTGGGACTGGTCTATATAAATGTTGTGGAAGGGAACCGCCTGCAGGGAAATGGGTGCATGCCCCAGGGCCCGGCCATTAAGAAAAGTCCAAATTTCGGTTCCCGGCAAAAGCCAGGCCCGTTTTTCAGGGTCACCGGGTCAGTGTCCCGTCTCTTGCGGATACGTCCAGGCCGATATCGAGGTTCCTGACGCTGTGGGTGAGAGCCCCGATGCTGATGACAGAGACGCCCCCGATTGCGAACTCGCAGATGTTCTCTAGGGTTATCCTCCCGGAGACCTCGACCAGGGGGATCTGCGGGAGCCCGGCCTCCCCGAGCAGCCGGAGAGTCTCCCTGACGAGCCCGGGGTCCATGTTGTCGAGGAGGAGCATGTCGGCGCCGGCTCGTGCCGCACGTACTGCCATATCAGGGGTCTCGACCTCGACTTCGACCTTCCTGTAGCATGAGTGGGCCTTCGCCCGCGCAATTGCAGTCTCCATCGGGACGAGGGCGAGGTGGTTGTCCTTGATGAGGATCCCGTCCGAGAGCGTCAGGCGGTGGGGGTCGCCACCCCCTAAAAATACGGCCTTCTTGTCCAGCAGGCGGAGCCCGGGGCATGTCTTGCGTGTCGATGCGACACGTGCCCCCGGCAGTTCCTGGTCGAGCATGCCCTGCAGCTCCCGGGTCATTGTCGCGATCCCGCTCATCCGTCCCATGATGTTGAGCGCGGTCCTCTCCACGAGGAGAAGGGGCTGGGCAGGCCCTTCGAGTTCTGCGAGCACGGTCCCTGGCACAACACGGGCGCCGTCTTCGATGAGTGCCGAGAACGCGATATCAAAGGCTGAAAAGAGCTCACCGGCCTCCTCGAGCCCTGCGATGACCCCTCCCTCGCGTGCCACTATCCGGGCCGTGCACCTCTCGCCTGAAAGGACCGAGCCTGACGTGATATCCCCGGAGGGAGCGTCCTCCTCGAGGAAAGAGAGGAGGAGACGGCGGGGGACATGAAAGGGGCCGGTCACCGCCCGGCCTCCAGCATCCTTCGTATTGCATTTCGTGCCCTCTCCATGGTTTCTCCCGGCAGGATGACCTCGTACTGCTCCCGTTCGAGCGAGAGGAGGAGGTCGCGGAGCGTTGTCTTCTTCATGTCCCTGCAGACGGCATCATCCCTGACATGCACGTCCTGGTCCGGGTAAAGCCTCCGCAGCCTGTATCCCATCTCCCTTTCCGTCAGGATAGTCCACTTCCTGCCGGGCGGCTGCCCCCTGAGGATCTTCACCATCCCGCCCGTCGAAGCGACATGGTCCGAGGTTTCCTGGACCTCGGGGCGGCACTCGGGGTGGCAGATGACGGTATCGCCCCTTTCACGCGCGGAAAAGACGTCCTGCCTCGTGAAGGCCTGGTGGACATAGCAGTGCCCTCCCCGGGGGACCGCGATGATCTTCTTCTCCGGCACCTGCGACTGGATATACGCCGCAAGGTTTGCATCTGGTGCGACGATCACCTCGGGCGCATCCAGGGACCTCACGATATCGACGGCATTCGCGGAGGTGCAGACAACGTCCGCGAGGGCCTTGCATGCCGCCGTGCTGTTGATGTAGAGGACGACTGCCGCCCCCGGGTGATCGGCCCTCGCCCGGGCAAGCATCCCGGGCGTGAGCTGATCGGCGAGCGGACACGTCGCTTCCCTGACAGGGAGGAGGACCTTCCTCCCGGGATTGAGGATCTTCGCCGTCTCGGCCATGAAGAGGACACCGCAGAAGACAACGAGGGGTTTTGTCGCGCTCTCGGCCATCCGCGCGAGTTCGAGGCTGTCGCCAACGAAATCCGCCACGTCCTGGATCTCGGGCCTCTGGTAGTTATGGGCGAGGACAAGGGCGTCCTTCTCTTCTTTCAAGGCGCATATCCTATCCCCGGTCTTCATGTCCCGACCACCAGGGGACTGTCGAGGTTCCGCAGGAGAGTAAGGATGGAGAGTGCGGCAAGGTAACTGGTCGCAGGGTTGTCCAGGCTCGGGACGTTGCTCACCCGGATATAGATCTCCCCGAAATCTCCCTCGGCCTCGATCTCGTGGACGTTCCGCGACACGGACGGGTCTGCGTAGAGTTCGACATCAGCATCGCAGCCGGCTGCGAGGCTGAGGGCGATGGATACGTTCACGTTGCGGGGGAACTCCTTGATGCACTCGTGTGCCTTGCCCTGGAAGACCAGCTGCCGCACCGTGGCCTTTATCCCAAGAGACGCGGGGCTCTTGGTAGTCCGAAGGAGGAGCCGCCGGAAAGGAGAGATCTGGCCCACCTTGAGGTTGTCCAGGCCAGTCACCGCTCCGCTCGGGACGTAGACCCTGCATCCGTTTTCCCGGGCAGTTTCGACGAGGCTGGAGAGGAAAGCAGGGTCCGCGAGGGCCCCGACCGAGAGGAGGATGAGGTGTTTTCCCCTGGCAAGGGCCGTCTTTCCGTACTGCCGTGCAGCCTGGACCGAGGCCGCCTCGACAACGTAGTCGAACTCCGCACAAACGAACGAGTCGAAATCGCTATAGGCAGTCCCACCCGATATCCCGGCGAGTTCCTGTGCCCTGGAAAACACCTGGTCATACAGAGCCACGATCTGGCAGTTTTCCCGGTTTTTCGCGATGACGTGACCGATATTCCCGCAGCCCAGAAGCCCGATCCGGATCATTGTACAGACATAATGAATTCCACGGGTTAAGCATTTTCCTCCCCGGAGCGGAGAGTTCCGACCTGCAGGGAGTCCAGCCACGCCTCCCTGCTGCACCGCGGGCGGGCCCAGGCCACGCGGGAGGTGCCGGGAAAACAACCATCATGGAGCCAGGATAAAAGGAGATCAGGGATGAACAGGGACGGTCCTGGAGATCGCAGCGGAGACCCTGCCGCCTCCCCCGGGGCACTCTTTACCCTCGCTGGGATCAGGGTTTACCTGTGCACGTTCGGGTGCACGTACAATGCCGGCGACAGCTGGAAACTAGCCGAGGTTCTCCGGGCCCAGGGCTGCACCCTCGTCAGCGACCCCGAACTCGCAGATGCGATCATCGTCAACACGTGCACAGTCGTCGGGAAAACGGAGCGGAACGTCCTCCGGGAACTCCGTCGCCATGCCATGCGCCCCCTGTATGTCACGGGCTGCATGCCGCTAGTCCAAGGTGAGGCGATTGGGGCCGTATGCAGCCCTGTCACCATCCATCCCCGCGAGATTCACGATGCCTACGCAAAGGTGGACACCGTGCCGCAGGGACCCGTGGGAGTCGTCCAGGCATGCCGGGGCTGCCTCGGGTCGTGCACTTACTGCATCACGCGCCTGGCACGAGGTCCACTGGAGAGCCGGAGCCTTCGGGACGTCGTGCGGGAGACCGCCCGGCTGGTCGGTGCGGGCGCAGTGGAGGTGAGGTTGACCGGGCAGGACCTGGGTGCATGGGGGAGGGACACCGGGCAATCGCTGGCCGTTCTCCTCCGGTCCCTGGACACTCTCCCGGGCCGGTTCATGGTCCGCCCCGGCATGATGAACCCTGCGACCCTGTACCCCGTCATGGACGGCGTTGCAGAGGCATTCACCCTCCCGAAGGTGTTTTCATCCCTGCACCTCCCTGTCCAGTCCGGGTCAGGAAACACCCTTGGGAAGATGGGGAGGGGGTATACACCTGACCAGGTCGTCTCCATCGTGGAGCGGTTCGAACGGGCCGCCCCAGGTTTTTCGCTGACAACCGACGTCATCTGCGGGTTTCCTGGAGAGACCGAAGAGGACTTTTCGAAGACCCTGGCCCTACTCCGGAGGATCCGGCCTGACAGGGTCAATGTCACGAGGTATTCCCCCCGTCCCGGAACCCCCGCATCGCGGGAGAAGGACATGCCTGACCGCATCAAGAAGGAGCGGTCGCGACGGCTCCGGACCCTTGCAGAGGAGATCGCCCGGGAGAAGAACGCCGAGTGGAAAGGCCGGGTGATCCCGGTCATGATCACCGAGCGCATCCGGCCGGGCTCCTCGATGGGCAGGACACGCGAATACCGGGGTGTCGTCCTGGAGGGGGGCCTCTGCCCGGGAACGGTCCTTCCCGTCCGCCTCGTGGAGGACTGCACGTACTATTTCACCGGGGAGCCGGCATAACCCCTGGTGCCAATCCCCTGCATCCGCGTTTTTTTTTTGCATGAAGACTGCATTTGCAGTTTTCATCGCGGGCTCATGAAGGCAAGGTATCATGCGGGTTTTTATAGCATGATACGGTTTATGGTACCCCGGCGGGGGGAAAAGGAACCATTATCGCCCCTGCTGCCGACCCATTCAGTGAGCACCCCGGATAATCGCCCGCATAACCGCAGGGAGGGGAGACATGCCAGAACCAGACGAGATCGAAAAGGGATACAGGAGACTCCTCGACAGGATCGAAGAGTACGATGGGAAGATCGGGGAACTGGGAGAGGAGGTCCGTTCCCGTGACAGCGCACTGATGGCACGCATGGGGGAGATGACTGCCCCCCTCATCGAAAAGATCGGGCTCAACATGCTCATGAGGGGCAAACAGGACACGAAAGGCGAGATGTATGACACGGTCTTTTACAAGGATAAGATGATAATCCTCGGGAGGACCGACCCGGTGCCGCACAGGCCGGACAACCCGGACAAGAAGGTCGACGACCAGTTCTGCGTTCTCGGAGAGGACGGTAAGTTCTACGAATTGATGTACAGCTCCGATGGCATCATTGTCGACTCCTACCGAAACCCCCTCTCCGCCAAGGATGCACTGGAACTCTACGGTCACGAGGTCATGGTCATGCTGTACCGGGCGATGAGAGACTACCTGCAGGGCGAGGAAGAACTGATCAATGCCCTCGAAAAGACGATCGCCTTCATCACGCAGGAAAAATAGGGGGCCCCAGGTTCATTTCCACCCGAAGATGGGGAAGATGGGTTTGAGGATGTCCTCGTCCTCGACATCATCCGGCGCCAGGACGAAGCTTTTTGCAAAGGAATCACCTTTCTCGTTCTGGAAACTGATGGTGACCTTCACCTTTTCTGTCACTGGAGGGACAGGAAACGACACCGCGGAATCCTCCTCGAGCACAGGGATGTCGAAGTGAAGGTCCTGCGATGCAAGCGATACCTTTACCGAAACTGCCTTTGCATTCCCCTTGTTCCGCACCCTGATCCCCTTCGCATCCTCCTCGACAAACGCCATCACGTTCGGTTTCATCGAGGTATCCTGCATGATGAAGAGGGACATGGCGAGTGCAATGACGAGAACAGCTCCAATCATGCAGACGTAGATATCGAAAAGGAGGTAAAGTGCAATGCAGGCGAAGAGCCCGAGCACGAGGACTATGAGCAGGTCTCTTTTCATACCATGCATGTGATACGGGATGGCTAATAAGTGGATGGGGAATGGGCCCGATGTGATTCGAACACATGACCTCCCGGTTATCAGCCGGGCGCACCACCTGGCTATGCTACGGGCCCCCGGGGCTGCCGTACAACTTCATCCTCCCTCGCTCTTATAAGTTTTGAATACCACTCCGCCCCGCACTCCATGAGACCATTATTAAGTGTTATCCGCCAGAATGTACGTGTGCGAAACCCCTGGTGAATCCGAATGAAAACGCAATACCTGCTTGGCAACGAAGCAATTGCATGCGGGTGCCTGGAAGCGCCCGTCGATTTTGTGACAGGGTACCCGGGTACGCCTTCTTCAGAGGTTGTCGAAGTCCTCCGGGATGTCCCAGACCACGATTATTACCTCGAGTGGTCAGTCAACGAGAAGGTCGCGCTGGAAAATGCACTGGCCGCTGCGTGGTGCGGTCTCCGGGCGATATGCACCATGAAGCATGTCGGCTTAAACGTCGCGGCCGACGCCCTCATGACGAGCGCCTACACGGGGGTGACCGGCGGGCTCGTGGTCATGAGTGCCGATGACCCCTTCGCCCACAGCTCGCAGAACGAGCAGGACAGCCGTTGCTACGCCCTTTTTTCCAGGCTCCCCTGTCTCGACCCCTCGACGATCCAGGAGGCGCACGACATGGCCAGGGACGCATTCGCCCTCTCCGAGCAGTTCTCGCTCCCCGTCATCCTGAGGCCCACGACCCGCGTCTGCCACTCGAAGGGCGACACTATCACGGGAGAACGGGCCAGGAGTATGCGGAAAGGCGAGTTCCATAAAGACCCCCGCCAGTACGTCGTCATCCCGGCCCACACCCGCGCCCTCCACCCGAAGCTGAACGAGAAACAGCCCGCGATAAGGAAGGCCCTTGTCGAGAGGGGATACAATACCGCTGTCATCAGGGGGCCCCTGGCTGTCATTGCGAGCGGGATTGCAGCTGCCTACGTCCAGGAAGTCCTCCCGGCGGATGTCTCCTTCATCAAGATCGGGGCATACCCGGTAGACGAGGAATGGCTTGCAGCCCAGGTCTCGCGCCACGAGAAGGTCCTCGTCATCGAGGAACTCCACCCCGTCGTCGAGGAGACGGTGCGTCAGGTCGCGAAGGGTGTCCCGGTCTCAGGGAAGAAGGACGGGGTCGTGCCCTACGAGGGGGAGCTCTCCACGGCCTCGGTTTCAGCGATCATGAAGTCCTTTGGGATAACCCCGACCAAGGCGTATCCTGCCGCTGCTCCTGCTGCAGACCTCCCCCCGCGGCCGCCGATACTCTGCGCCGGGTGCATGCACCGCCCGGTCTTCTATGCAATGCGCAGGGTTTTCCGGGATGGGATCTACCCGAGCGATATCGGGTGCTATACGCTGGGCCTCCAGCTAGGCGCCGTCGATACGACCATATGCATGGGTGCGGCCGTCACAGTCGCGAGCGGGATCTCCCATGCAGGAGAGGTAAGGGACGTTGTCGCGACAATCGGAGACTCGACGTTTTTCCACTCGGGGATACCCGGGCTCCTCAATGCCGTGTACAACGGCGCCCGGATGGTCCTGGTCATCCTGGACAACCGTATCACGGCGATGACCGGGCACCAGCCCAACCCGGGCACCGGCGTAACGATACGCGGTGCAGCGGCGCCCCAGGTATCGATCGAGACGATCTGCAGGGCCTGCGGGGTCTCATGGGTCGAGACGGTGGACCCGTACGACCTCGTCTCGCTCATGGCCACATTCCGGGCCGCAAAGGAACAGCCCGGTGTGAAGGTCGTGATTGCCCGGCAGCCCTGCGTTATCACGGCGCGGAGGGCCAACCTGCGCAGGGGGCGATTCGAGGTCGACCCGGAAGTATGCACAGCCTGCGGCGTCTGCACAGGGTTCGGCTGCCCGGCCATTGAGAAGAGGGGAGAGAAGGCATTCATCACGGGGCTGTGCAGCGGCTGCGGCGTCTGTGCCCAGGTCTGCCCTGCAGGGGCGATAAGAAAGGAGACCAGGACGGAGGGAACAAGATGAGCGAGAGTTTCGATGTCCTCCTCGTGGGTATCGGCGGGCAGGGGATCATCCTCGCCTCCAATATCCTGGGTGAAGCCTGCATCGCTGAAGGGAGGAGCGTGAAGGGAGCGGAGACCCACGGGATGGCGCAGAGGGGCGGGTCCGTCGAGGGGCATATCCGCATCGACGGGAAGTTCGGCCCTCTCGTCCCGCCGGGTTCAGCCCGGCTCATCATTGCGTTCGATATGCTGGAGGCGCTCCGCTATGCCCATTTCCTCACTCCAGGCGGGACGATCGTCTCGAACAGCCGCTTCGTCGTCCCGACATCCGTCTACATGCAGGGGTCGCCTGTCCCGGACGAGGCCGCGATCAGGGAGAGGCTCTCTTCGCACCCCCTCTGCGTGGTCGATGCCGAGGAGATCGCAGGAGAGGCAGGAAGCCCGCTCTCCCAGAACGTGGTGATGGTAGGTGCCGCGTCCCGGTTTTTGCCCCTGAAACCGGAATCACTGCTGGGAGCGGTCGAAAAGCTGGTCCCGAAGAAGACGGTGGAGACCAACAGGAGGGCATTCGAGCTCGGCCGGGCGGCAGGGGAGAGATGCGGGGGAGGGAAAGCGGGAGCGTGAAGGCCCGGGACCTCGGCCCGTTCGTCCCGGACACGATCCACCAGGGAGATGCCCTGGCACTCCTGCCGAAACTCCCGGCAGGGTCGATCGACCTCGTCGTGACAGACCCGCCATTTGCAATCGATTTCCGTGCGCAGAGGACGAACTACAACCGGACCGGGTCCCGCGTCCTCGACGGCTACCGCGAGGTCGCGCCTGACCAGTACCGGGACTTCACCAACCGGTGGATGGAAGAGGCGTTCCGCGTCCTCTCCCCTGCAGGGAGCCTCTACGTCTTCTCGGGGTGGAACAGGCTCAAGGAGGTGCTCTGCGGCCTGGACCAGACAGGGTTCCACACTGTCAACCACCTGATCTGGAAGTTCCAGTTCGGGGTGTTCACCCGCCGCAGGTACGTGACGAGCCACTACCACATCCTCTTTGCCGTCAAGGACCCCTCGGACTACACATTCAACAAGCAGGACCACTACCCCGAGGATGTCTGGGTAATCCCGCGGGAATACTGGAAGGGCAAAAAGAAGACCGCGACGAAGCTCCCGCGGGACCTCGTCAGCAGGATCCTTGCCTACTCGAGCGACCCGGGCGACCTGGTCCTCGACCCGTTCATCGGCTCCGGAACGGTCGCCGTCGTTGCCAGGGAGATGGGAAGACACTTCCTCGGTTTCGAGCTCTCGGAGGAGTATTGTGCGTTTGCGCTCGAGAGGCTGCGGGAAGAAGCCATGCACGGCGGGAAAGCCGCGGGTGGCGTAAACGCTGAGGGGGAGAATTGAACTCCCGAGGAGCCGAAGCCCCACAGGCTCTCCAGGCCTGCGCCGTACCGCTAGACTACCTCAGCAAAAGGAGTGCACCCATACTATGGTGCGGGACTTTTTTTAATGCTATCTGACTCCCCGGGCGCACCCCTGCAGGAAAAGGAGAGCGGCCACCCCGTTTCCGGCCCCGTCCCCTGTCCTTAGTTCTTATTTCCGTGTGCCGGGGCGCCCCTCTCCTTCCTTTTCCAGCCCCGGGGG
>JAPXNX010000018.1:0-13108 GCA_033811795.1 Methanolinea sp.
CTGCCGCGGATCTTTCTCTTCCCGCTCACGGTGAGGTTCCGCACGAGGACAGGTGCCCCGAAGAGGAGCGTGTCGTAGTCCTGGGAGATGACGTACCTGGCATCTCCCCTCATGACCATGTAGGCTGCCTGGGCTTCGCCCTCGCTCGGGGCCTGGATCCAGGGGAGGCCAAGCAAAGTAAGGAGCTGGCGCGAGGTCGCAATAATCTCGTCGTCTATCTTCGAAGAGGAGCGGGCATGCTTATAAGCTTCTTCCGTGTCACCCCGGAGGAGAGCTTCCTTCCACTTCTCCCCGGCCTTTTCCCGCACGGCCCTCCTCTCTGCTACAGTCTCCTGCTTGAACGGCGGCGGGGCCCCGTCATATATCCAGGCGGTCCGGATGCCTTTCTCGAGCATGTTTACCGTCCGGAAAAGGATTCCCGAGAGGTGCGATGTGACGCGACCCCTCTGGTCCATCAACGGTGTCCCGTCAGGCTGCCGGATGATGCTCAGGAACTGATAAAGCGCGTTGTGTGCATCGACCGCCGCTATGCCGGTGAGTTCCTGCCATGTAACAGGTTTCTTGAAGTCGACCAGGATTTCCCGCAGTGCAACACCCATGAATTCACCCAAGTCAACACGGACCTTATCTATACCTTATCTATATACCCTCTTCGTTACCTCCTCGATAATTGCGTCGATATGTGAAACATGGCTCTCGTATTTTTGTGACATCTTGGTGGCGATCTCCTCCATGTTCATCCGTATCATCTTTTCCCTGTGGGCAAGCGCTTTCTCGATCCGCCTGACCTTGTGGTGCACAAGGAAGATCAGGCCTCCCAGGGAGGCTATCATCAGGGTTGAAGCAAGCGATTTGATAAGATCAAAATTCAGACTGAATACCAGGATCAGGGTGGAGATCACGAGGACGACAAGGAGGAGAGCATCAACGAAGTATTCCCGCGTGTCCATAGTGTTAGATGGAAAACGACCATGTATAAAACTAACCCGGATCTTCAGGGGTCAGTCATGGAGATAAAGGAATTTCTCCCCCTCGTTGCAATGCCCGCGATGCTTCTGCTCGTGGAGATCGGAGCAGTACTCCTCTCCCTGCCCCTGCAGGAAGCTGGTCTCTCGGCTTTTGAAGACCCATCTTCTATTGCCAATCCTTTCATTTTCATCTTCATACTCCTGGTCTTCACGGCATTACTCCTCTTTCTCATCAAATTCAGGTTCCGGAAGATCATCGGTGCTATCATCGGGGCATCCATTTTTTTCACGTTCATCTATATTTTCGGGGCGATTCTGGCATTTGTATCTCCAGATGCCCTGGTAGTTCTCGGGGGAAGTCTCCTCCTTGCCGGGACCGCAACGGCAGCCCTCTACCTGTTTCCCGAGTGGTACGTCATCGATAGCCTTGGCATCCTGATAGCATCGGGTGCGGCATCCATATTCGGGATATCGCTAGATGTCGTCCCTGTTGCCATCCTTCTCGTCATCCTCGCGGTATACGATGCCATCTCTGTCTACAAGACGAAGCACATGATATCTCTTGCCGAAGGTGTCATGGAAACAAAGAGCCCGGTTCTTTTTGTCATTCCCAAGACAAAGGAGTACAGTTACCGCCGGGAAGGTATCGGATCCATCGGAGAGGGGGAGAGGGGGGCATTCGTCATCGGTATGGGAGACCTGATCATGCCCTCCATCCTTGTCGTCTCGGCAAATGTCTTCCTTTCCACTGCACGAATTGGTGTTTTCACCATCCCTGCGCTCGGTGCGATGGCAGGCTCCGTAGCAGGATTAAGCCTCCTCCTGGTCTATGTGAAACAGGGAAAACCCCAGGCAGGTCTCCCTCCCATCAACGGCGGTGCACTGGCCGGGTTCCTACTCGGTTACCTTGCATCCTTTCTCTTCTAACCTATTCCGGAATGCAAGGAGGTTTTCGAGGACCTCGGCGACACCCTCGCCTGTCTCCGTGGACATGTTGATATATCCGTCCAAATAAACGATGTCTGCCTTGTTGATGACAGGGACCACGGGTACGGAGACCATCGCCTCTATCTCGTGGAGCAGCCTGAACTGGTCCTCCAGCGGGTAGCCGCACTGTTCGCTTGCATCGAGGATGACGAGGATGACGGAGGCGAGGTTGACCATGGCAGTCAGGGCCTGGCGTTCGAACTTGCTCCGTTCGGTGGCAGGGCGATCGAGCAGACCAGGGGTGTCGATGAACTGCACCCTCTCCCTGTCGACCAGGCGGTGCCCGACGATGATGCCTTTTGTCGTGAAGGGGTAAGCTGCGATTTCCGGTGTCGCGGAGGAGACGAGGCGGATGAAAGAGGATTTTCCTACGTTCGGGTACCCGGCCACGACGACGGTGAACTCGTCGCTCACGTGGGGAAGCGTACGCAGGACATTTCTCACCTCGTTGAGGAATATAAGATCCCCTTCGACCTGGTGGACCACCGATGCGAGCCTTGCCACGGCCTTCTTGCGGATCCGTGACGGGGACTCGGATTTCCGTGTCTGGTAGGCAAGGCCCGGGCCATGGGTCCGTGCCCACCGGGCTGCCCACCCCACGGAGCCGAGCGCTTTTCTGACCTTCACGATCCCCCACATGATCTCGACGATGTCCCTGTAAAATGCTGGGACAGAATCGAAATCAGGGAAAGACTGCATGACCATTACGAGGCGATCATGGATAGCCTGAGAGACTGCCCTTACAAATTCCTCGTTTGCCTTGTCCTTGTTCTTCTTGAGCTTCATCTTGGATGCCGCACGGCGGAAACTCCTGTCAAGTATCTCGTCCGCGGTGGGCACCGTGGGAATGCTCTCAAATTCCACTCTGGCTCTACCTAACCTATATATGCCCATGCAGATGATAAACCATTATGGATTTGTCCCTGATCCAGAAAGACATTTTAATCACACTCATTTCGCTATATCACCAGCATTCTCAACCAGTCAAGGGAGAGGAGATCGCTGAAGTGATCCGCAGGAACCCGGGGACTGTCCGGAACCAGATGCAGGCCCTGAAAGCAATCGGGCTGGTCGACGGGACACCCGGTCCGAGGGGCGGGTACAACCCCACTGCACAGGCATACAGGGCACTGAACCTGGATATGTCCGAGAAGGAATACGATGTCAAGATATCCCGAAATGGCGAGGTGGTACCTGGAGTAAAGGTCGTGGAGATTGCCTTTACCACGCTCTGCCACCCGGATATCTGCCGGGCAAACGCCATCGTCCGGGGATCGGTAAAGGTTTTCGAGATCGGTGACCAGGTGACCATCGGCCCGACACCCGTGAACAAGCTCCTGATAAGGGGGGAGGTCTACGGGAGGGACGAGGTCTCCCAGACACTCCTCGTATCCATCTACGAGATGATATCCCTGCCCAAGAAACCCATAAGATATTACATGAGCAGCCCGCTGATATCACTGAAGAGGTCGGATACAATCGGAGATGCACTCCACATTTTCAATTCCCATCACATCAGGGGAGCCCCTGTAATAGAGGGAGAGAGCCTCTACGGGATCGTGACCATGAGCGATGTCGCGCGTGCAATCGAGGACGGGAAGTCCATGGCGACACCTGTCTCCCGTGTCATGACGACTGACGTAGTGAAGGCACCATCCACGGTTCAGCTCTTCGAGGTTATCCGTAGCTTCAAGGAAAGGGACATCGGCCGCCTGATCGTGATGGACGGGCAAAAGCCAATGGGGATACTGACCCAGTCAGACATTATCAAGGTGTTTCCCTCTCTTTGACAAAATGCCCGACCTGGACTCGACATGGAAATGGTTCTATCTATGCCCCACAGGAGGATTTTTGATTCAATCAGGGGGTTTTGAACAGGTTTATATATGAATACGGTCACACCCTTTTCCATGTCGAGAGTCCTGGCCCGGAGCCTTTCAAAGAAGAAGATCGTGACCAATGAAGGCAAAGTCATCGGTACCCTGAAGAACCTCGTGGTAGATTTCGAGACGGGTCAGGTGGTTGACCTTGTCATCTCCCCTGACGATTCCTTCGATACCTCCGGTTATCGCATGGAGGGTGACCGGCTCTACATCCCATTCGAAGCTGTCAAAGACATCAAGGACTATATCGTTGTCGATCGCTACTTATCCAGGAAATGAGCGAAATTCCGTTCCAGGGCCTCCATGAAACCATCCCCGAACTTCTTTTCTGTTACTTCGTCTGCATGCTGTTTTAGACGCGGGTGAGCGTTTGCAACGGCAACACCCGCCCCAGCCATCTCCAGCATGTCAACGTCGTTCTCACCATCACCGACCGCAAGGAAGTCTGAAGTCTCCATGCCCAGCAATTTGGCGAGTTTCGTGAATGCGACCCCCTTGCTCACACCGGGGGGGTGAATATGGATGGCAAAACCCGTATCGAGGACCTTCACGGGGTGGCTGCAGACAATCTCCTTCACGAAGGAAACTGGGAGTGTCCGGGCGAATGCGACATCCACGAACCTGTAGGGAAGGCTGTAATGTTCGATCTCGATACCCATTTTTCTGCAGGCTGAAACCAGATCCCAGAGAGCTACCCTCGGTGCGGTTCCGTCGGCCAGTACGGAAAGACCGGAGTTCCAGCCGGATCGCACGATGCCACCGTTCTCGCCGATGTAGACCCCCCCGGTTCCAGTCATCTTGGAAAGGGCATCCATGAAGCACGCGGTGTTTCCGCTCGCAAGCACGACGCAGACATCCGCATCGACGAGCTGCCGTATCGACTCGATTGCCCCGGTATGGAGCCGGCGGCTTGCATTGGTTATCGTCCCGTCGATATCGGTGATAAGCCCACTGAACCGACGCGGACTATTCGTATTCATCACTCAAAGGAAAGTTACTCTCGCTGGATCATTATGCCTTCCGCTCGGCAGCATGGGACTCCGTTCCAGCTGAAACTATTTTTCGGCAACTGCGATAGTCCGGTGTCTACCTTGGCTGTAAGTCCGGTAGTGTGCAGGCACGACGAGAAAAAAGAGGAGGGATCAGGCGGGTTTGAGGCCTGATTCTTCTACCATGAATGCAGCCTCGCCCTCGGGGAGGTTGGGGCTGTCGACGAGGCGGGCTATACGCTTTCCGCCCTTGCTCTTGCGCAGGTAAACCCTGAACGTTGCAGTATGGCCCACGATGTTGCCCCCGATGGGTTTTGTCGGGTCGCCGAAGAAGACTGCAGGGTTCGAAAGGACTTGGTTTGTAACTAGTCCAATCGCGTTGTGCTCGTCCACGATCTTGAAAAGGTCGTGGAGGTGACGGTTCAATTTCTGCTGCCGGGCGGCCAGGGTACCCCGTCCTGCATACTCGGCCCGGAAATGGGCTGTGAGGGAGTCGATGATGATCAGCCTGACCGGCCTGTCCGAGTTCTTGAGTTCCTGCGCCTTCTCCCTGGCACTGTCCATCATGAGCATCTGGTGGTCGGAGGTGTGCGCCCGGGCGACATGGATGTTCTCCAGGAACTCTTCGGGGTCGGCATCGATATCCAGTCCAAGGACCATCTGCTCGATACGTTCCGGCCGGAAAGTGTTCTCCGTATCGATGAAGATCGCAGACCCCATGAGCCCCCCCTCAACCTCTGGAAGCTGGACGTTGACTGCGGCCTGGTGCGCAACCTGGCTCTTCCCAGACCCGAACTCTCCGTACAGCTCGGTTATCGCCTGGGTCTCGAGACCTCCGCCGAATAGGGCGTCAAGCTCTGGAACGCGCAATTTTAGTTTCCTCACTTCTTTTCTCTGTTCGAAGACATCCTTTCCCGTCCGGAAACCGCCGAGGTCGACCATCTCCCGGGCTGCCTTGATCATCTTCTTTGCTGTGGATTCACCTATTTCGGCAGTCTCGGCCAGTTCCTGGGGCGATGCTGTTGCGATGCTCTCCACGGTGAGGAACCCGGCTTCACGCAGCTTCTCGGCGGTACTTGGTCCCACACCGGGGAGGTCTTCAATTTCAAGGGGTCCGGAACTCATCGGTTGTTCACCTTTCATGGAGGGAGGGTGTCACTTACCTGCATATATCTTCGCGGCCGTGCGGGGTGAAAGTATCTGGCCCGGGCACGAGGCCGATGAACCTGTCGCACCTCTCCAGCAATTCGTCCCTGTCAGGGACGTCTTCGTCCCAGGAAAGTATGCTGACCCGTTTTCCCGTGCGGAGGACCTGTGCCTTTACCCGGTGGCCGTGGGGGAGCTCCTTGCCGATGACGAGGAAGCAGTCGGACCCGGTGTCAAGGTAGGTGGCATTACCCGTGACAACGATGTCCCCGGCAACCTCTTCCTCCACAGGTGAAGGTGTGAGCACCCTGACCAGGCTTCCCCTGCCGGCATGGACCTCGCTCTCTCCCCTCTTTGCCTGGCGGACAGAGCAGAGGTAGAGGGCTATTGTCTCTCCCGGGAGCAGGGGGGTTTTTGCATGGTCTCCCCAGAGGACGACCCTCGCGTCGGCGGTCCCGTCTGTGATGACAATGTTCCGGACCGAAGACGTCCCGCCGTCACGGGTCGAAAACGACCGTGAAGGCTGGCATGACCTGACAGTCCCGCTCACGGAGCAGGTCTCCTTCCCGGCGATACTGCCGAGGGAGTCGAGTACAGCAGGTATCTCTGCGTCCGCAGGCTCGACGATGCTCTTCTCGTCGATGCTGTACTCCGGGCCGCTCCTCCGGTATTTTTCCAGGGCCACCCGGATCCTGAAGGAGGCGCCTTCCACAATGCCCTCCATGAGTTCGGGCGCCCAGCAGACCATCCGGGTGATGCATTTCCCGTCACCGACCACTATCTCGACCATCTCGCTCTCGCTCCCGTCTTTCCGGGAGACTTTCCGTGCCTCCCCGATAGCGATAACGACGACAGCGATGTCCTTTCGCCGGGGCGGAGAGAGGTACGGTGCAACTTCCGACGGCCCCGATATCTCGACAGGTGCGGGCCTCATCGCCATCACTGTTATCTCGCCCCGGTTCCTCCCCGCGTGTTTCCCGATGACCTCGAGGACATCACCGATCTCTATGTCGTGGCCTGCCGCCGCCTTCTCGTCCCAGAGGATCGCCCTCACCTGCCCTGTCTCGTCTCCGAGGACAAGGCTCGCGACGAGCCCCTTCTCCCCATCCGGTCGTTCGAATTCATGGGCGGGATTTTTGGTTATGACTTTTCCGAAGAAGGAGAAAAGGCTCTGTTTCCCCCCAAGCCGGCCGATCTTGACGTGGTGGCGGCCGAGGTCCTGCACGACCATCATTGCAGCGGTGACATCGTCGACGAGGTCACCGCATGCTTCCATCTTCTCCTCTACCCGCCGTTCGAACTCTTCCCGGGTGAGCAGGTCGTCCACGAGTGCGTAGTGGAACTGCACGGGTCCGCTTTCACCTCACTCTTTCTGCCAGGGCGGGGTCTGCATCGTTGCTGTCAGATCGTCGATCGTCTCTGCCCTCCGCATCAGCGCTGCCTCGCCCCGGTGGACGAGGACCTCGGCGCACCGCGGGCGGCAATTGTACTGGGATGACATGCAGAACCCGTATGCCCCCGTGTCCAGGATGGCAAGCAGGTCACCGGCCACGATTAGGGGCAGACTGCGGTCCGATGCAAGGATGTCACCGCTCTCGCAGATAGGGCCAGTGACGGTGTACGTCTCGGCCGGTGGCATGTCAGCCCTGCCTGTGACCACCACTTCGTGGTACGAGTCGTACATGGCCGGGCGGACCAGGAGGTTGAACCCTGCGTCGACGTTGACAAAGTTCTTGTGCGCCCGCTTGACAGAGTTGACCCTCACCAGGAGGACGGTCGAGTCTGCAACGAGGAACCTCCCCGGTTCGACCCAGAGTGCAGGAGTGATGCCCAGCTCGGCTGAAATATCCCGTATCGGGGGGACGATGGCAGATGCATATTCACCAGGTGTCGGTGCCCTCTCGTTCTCGTAGTGGTGGTAAGGGATGCCCAGTCCCCCGCCGAGGTCGATGAACTCGAGGGCGACCCCCATCAGGACGAGGTCGCGCACTATCTCTGCCATCACCCGTGCAGCCTCCGCGAACGGCTCTGTTGCGAGTATCTGGGACCCTATGTGGCAGTGGATGCCGACGGGTTTGACTCCCCTGCAGTCCAGGGCCTCCCGGTAAGCATCTCGTACCATGTCGTGGGGGATGCCGAACTTGCTGGTGGCAAGCCCTGTCGCGATCTTCCTGTGCGTCGGGACATCGATGGCCGGGTTGACGCGGAATGCAATGGGCGTGACTTTCCCTGCCTTTCGCGATATCCCGTCAAGCTGGTGGAGTTCGTCGAGTGAGTCCACTGACACCGTAACACCCGACTCCACGGCGAGGGAGAGGTCGCTGTCGCTCTTCGAACTCCCGTTGAAGAGGAGGTCACCCGGCGCCATCCCGGCAGAAAGGGCGAGGTGCAGTTCTCCCGAAGAGAAGACATCTGCACCCGCACCCTCGCGGGCGAGGGCCCGCAGGACGGCGAGGTTCCCGTTTGCCTTGGCTGCATAGAGGACCTTTACCCTGGGATACCGTGCGGTCAGTGCATCCCGGAATGACCCAAAAAGCGAGGCGATACGGTCCTGGTTCGTCACGTAGAGCGGCGTCCCGTAACGGCCGGCAAGGGTCTCGCAGTCGATCCCGCCAATTGCGAGCTTGCCGTTCTGGACCGTGACGTGTGGAGGCAGGTTCATAACCCCAGACCCTCCATCCTCTCCAGTGCCTCCCGGATGCGGTCGGTGGAACGCGTGAGGGCGAACCTGACGTACCCATTCCCGCCGGACCCAAACCCGATGCCCGGGGTGACGACTACCCCTGCCTCGTCGAGCATCCGCGTCGCGAATGCCATGCAGTCATCGACTGCCATCCAGACATAGAAGGTCGCCTTCGGAGGTTCCACCTGGAAACCGAGCGCCCGGAGCCCCTCTACGAGGGTGTCCCTGCGTTCCTGGTAGGTCCTGCACGCCTGCACGACGCAGTCCTGCGGACCCGAGAGCGCCGTGATGGCAGCCCTCTGGACCGCGTCGAAGACGCCGGAATCGACGTTCGTCTTGACTCGCCCGAGCCCCGCGAGGATCTCCCTGTTCCCGACGGCCATCCCTATCCGCCACCCTGTCATGTTGAACGTCTTCGACAGGGAGTGCATCTCGATTGCGACGTCCATCGCACCCTTGGTCTCGAGGAACGAAGGAGCACGGTATCCATCGTAGGATATCTCGGAGTATGCATTGTCGTGGACGATGACGATGTCGTGCTCCCTGGCAAATTCGATGGCAGTCTCGAAGAAGCCAGGGGGTGAAACTGCTGCGGTGGGGTTGTTGGGATAGTTGAGGAAGAGTAACCTCGCAGCATCCGAGACATCCCCCGGGATATCTTCGAATACCGGGACGAAGCCATTTTCTGCGCGGAGCGGCATCTCGTAGACCCTGCCCTCTGCAAAGAGCGTGGAGGTCTGGTAGACGGGGTACCCGGGGCTCGGGACGAGGACGTAAGTGCCCGGGTCCACGAAGGCCTCCGGGACATGGGCAATGCCGTCCTTTGACCCCATCAGGGCAAGGACCTCTGTAGCTGGGTCGAGACCGACACCGAAACGGTCCCGGTACCACCTGGCGACAGCCTGCCGGAACTCAGGCATCCCAGCGTAGGACGGGTAATGGTGGTTTGCCGGGTCTCTTGCCGCCCGGCAGAGCTCCTCGACCACGTGGGACGGCGTGGCGAGGTCGGGGTCACCCACTCCCAGGTCGATCACGTCTACGCCTTCCCGTATCTTTTTCGCTTTGAGTTCGTCAATACGGGCGAAGAGGTAGGGAGGGAGTTTTCCCATGCGTTCCGCGTACATGCGGGGAGATATTGGCACCTCCCGCTCATTAAGGATTACATGGACGGCACAAGTCCCGCAGGAGCCAGGCCAGGCGGGTGCCAGGCGAGTCCCATCGCACTCCCGGCAATCGTGACCAGGCGTCTCGCACGCTGGGGAAATAATCTATAAGAGCCCTGCACTCCCAAGGCATAGCACGGGTGTTTCTCTGCCCGGACATGTGGAGAGCCTTTCATGAGCCCGGAGGAAGATGACCCCGTCAGGGTCATAGTGACGACTGCGGGGAGCGAAAAAGGGCCGGAAATCGCCCGGCGCCTTGTCGAGAAGCGGCTTGCCGCATGCGTCAACGTATCGGGTGTCACGTCATATTACCGGTGGAAGGGGGAGTTCTGCTGTGACCCAGAAGTCCTCCTCGTCATCAAGACAACCCTCTCACGGGTGAAAGATACCATGGATGAGATCAGGGCGGTCCATCCCTACGAGCTCCCGGAAATGATTGTCATTCCGGTCGAAGGGGGTCATCCTCCCTACCTCGCATGGGTAAGGGAGGAGACTACTGCACCTTGACCGTCGTTACAACCAAGGGGGGGTTCACAGTGTGTCTTCACCGAGGACGGATACGGGGAGGACTCACCGGCATGGCCCTCCCGGCACGTCGCTGCCCAGGGGACTTTCCCCTGTGGGAAAACAGATAAGGAGATGCGTTCCATTGGT
This sequence comes from Methanolinea sp., assembly GCA_033811795.1. Lineage (GTDB taxonomy): Archaea > Halobacteriota > Methanomicrobia > Methanomicrobiales > Methanospirillaceae > Methanolinea_A. The sequence goes on from JAPXNX010000018.1 coordinate 10,474, forward strand.
CATTGGAAGAGGGGGAGGGATTCCCATAACCGGACATGAAAAAGAGAAGAAAGCCGTTTTGGTCCTCGGTTGCCCCCAGGTCCCGGTCCAGAGCGCAATAGCCCTGTACCTCATGCATGGTCTCCGCAGGCTGGATGTCACACCGGTCGTCGCCGGGAACCCGGCTGCACGGATGCTGATCGACGTCTCCGACCCCATGCACCACTATGCAGGGGAAATGGTCGATCTCGACACATGCATCGCCGACATGGCCGCCGGCAGGAGGGTGTTTGACTATTATATCGTCTTTGCTCACAACGACGCAGGCGTCTCCTATGCGGCAACAGTCCAGTCCATTTCGGGGAAGAAGGTGATCATGGTCGTCTACGGGGAAAATTTCAAGGAGATTGCGGACAATGTGGACTTTCCCTGCGAGATGATCGCGGCAAAAGCTGTCCACAACCCGATGCCCTTGAAAAAGAAGATCGACGAGGTGCTCCCATGGCTTGTATCGAATCTCTGAAGTACGAAATACTCATCAAAAATGCCTCCTTTTCAGAGTGCAGGGATTTTATAAGAAAGAACTGCAGGGAAAACGTCACCGTCGACCCAGGGTTCCCGCTCTTTGAAAAGCCTGTGATTGGAGTTCCCCCTGTTCTCATCGGCCTCGATGGAGATACTATCACGTTCCCCTATACAAAACCCTGTTACGGAACGTTCCTCCTCCGCACGGAGAACGCCGACGAAGCTTCGCGGCTCAGGTCTCTTCGGAAGAAGTAGGTGGGTAAAGAGCTTCTCCCGACCCCTCCCCCCGTGCACCGCCTCCAAAGAAGGTATATCACCCATGTGCGGCAGAGTCGTGCTATGCAGTGATCTGCCATGGTGGAGTTTTCAGTGCTAATCGGGGGGAGAGCAGGAGACGGGATCAACAGCGCGGGGCTCGTTGTCGCCCATCTCTTTTCCCAAATCGGTTACAGGACGTACATGTACTTCGACTACCCCTCCCTGATCAAGGGAGGGCACAATTTTGCCATCGTCCGAGCCTCCCCGGAAAAGAGGGGGGCTTTTCGGCGGAAAGTTGACTTTATACTCGCACTCAACCAGGACACTCTCGACATGCACCGCGACCTTGTCGGGGAAGGGACTCTCGTGATATGCGACAGTTCCCGTGTCAGGGCTGACGGTATATGCGTCCCAATCCCCGACGTCCTGAAAGAGGAGAAGGCACCGGCCGTGATGGGAAATTCGTGCATCATCGGTGCCTTTGCCCGTGCTGCAGGTATCCGGTGGGAAGTCCTCGAAGATGTTTTTTCCCGGTACCACAGGAAAGGACTCGAGATGAACCTGAAAGTTGCCCGTCGAGGCTACGATATGGCCAGCGAAAGCAAGGCAGTCCCCGAAAGAGACTCCACTCCGCTCCCCATCGTATCGGGAAACGAGGCGATTGGCCTCGGCCTCCTCCACGGGGGGCTCGACGCTTTCGTGGCTTACCCGATGACACCGACTTCCAACCTCCTCCATTTTCTTGCGGAGATAGCAGAGGAGGCCGGGGTCCTCGTCTTTCACCCCGAGAACGAGATCGCGGTGATGCTGATGGCGCTTGGGCTCGGGTATGCCGGGAAAAAGACCGCGGTCGGGACATCAGGGGGCGGGTTCTGCCTGATGACAGAGGGGCTCTCGCTCTCGGGGATGAACGAAGTGCCGGTCGTTATCGTACTGGGCCAGCGTGCCGGCCCAAGCACTGGCATGCCGACCTACACAGCCCAGTCCGACCTCAACTTTGCCCTTCACGCCGGCCAGGGGGAGTTCCCGCGCCTTGTCGTGGCACCGGGGGACGCTGAGCAGGCATTCACCTGGAGTTCCCTTGCCCTCCGGCTCGCTTGGAGGTACCAGGTACCTGCAATCGTCCTCTGCGACAAGACACTCTGCGAGGGGTACTCCAGCTTCTCCCTGCCTGTGGGAAGCGTTCCATACGTAGACCAGCCGCCGGCGGGGACCCCCGGCTCCTCTTACATGCGCTACCTCCTGACCAGCGACGGTGTTAGCCCGCTCCTCTGCCCGCCTGCTCCCGGCACCGTCATCAAGGTGAACAGCTATACCCACGACGAGGCGGGGATAACGACAGAAAGAGCAGAAACGGCGTCCCTGATGACAGAGAAGAGGGTGAGGAAGGGGAAGGCACTGGAGGACGGGCTCGCATCCCTCCCGGTAGTTTTTACGTCTGGTGACGTGAGGGCAGGAAAGACAGTTGTCTGCTGGGGGTCGACTGCCGGGGTCTGCAGCGAGGCAGGACTGGAACTTGGCCTCCGCGTCGTCCAGCCGGTCGTCCTCTCCCCGTTCCCGAGGGACAAGTTCCTCGAGGCCACCCGCGGTTCGGAGGAGCTGGTCGTGGTGGAAGAGAACGCGTATGGCCAGCTCGGCATGCTCCTTGCACGGTCCGGTATCAGGGCGGATGCATCTGTCCTCAAGTATGACGGGAGGCCCTTTGCCGTCGAAGAACTCAAAGCGCGCCTCCAGGAGGTGCTCTCATGAAAGGGAGAGACCTGGTCACAGGTGCGCAGAACACGTGGTGCCCGGGGTGCGGGAATTTCGTCATCCAGTTCGCCCTGCGGGACGCCATCCGGTCGGCCGTGGAAGGTGGTTGCGACCCTGACTC
>JAPXNX010000019.1:0-13057 GCA_033811795.1 Methanolinea sp.
TGCGATCTGATTTCTGGGAGAGGTATTCCGATGCAGCCATCGATAAGGCGGCCGCAACCCCCATGATACTTCCGACTGCAGCAATCACGGGGGAGTCCTGGAGTGCAAACGTAAAACCGGCAAGGCTGCCCGTGAATTCGACGAGTGCATCGTTCAGACCGAGGACGATAGACCCCACATAACGGAGCCTTTCTTCCGAGAGCATGGCGACAATCGCTTTCTCGTGCTGTTCCTCGTCCCTGATGATCTCTTCGATCCCGGGGAATAGACCGGAAACTGCACGGTACGTCTCGATAGTACTGCCCTCCCCCTTTTCCATCATCTTGATGGCAAAGGTGATCCCAAGGAGCCTGGCAAGGGTGACATACCACCATGTGCGAAGGAGGTCTGGCCCGATCTCCTCTCCCGTGTACTCCTGCCAAATCCGCGAATGTGCCAGTTCCTCGCGGGCCATCTCCTGCAGGACGCCAGCGTTCTTTTCGTCGCGCACCATCCCCGCAAGCCTCTGGTAGATATGGTACTCTGTCACCTCGTTCTTATGGAACGATCCGATCGTCTTCAACAGGTCAGGAGGAAGTTCCTGCCCCTTTTTCCCGTCGGGGATGGTAGTTACTCCCGTTTTTTCCATGTTCATTCCTGGCTCAACCTGCCCGGGCATGCGATAGATTTCCGCCGAGGACCTCCATTCCAATCATGGGACGAAACGGATGAAAAGGCTCTCCTCTTATCGAAAGGCCGATCGGCATTTTTTTAAAATTTTGGCATATCCTTCCCTGCAGTCGCGATGGGGGGGCTAACTGCCTGGGGGCATATCGGCGAAGGGGCGTAGGAGCACTTCGTGGGGGAGCCCTGAGAGCGCGACCGCTGCGAGTGCACCGATCCTGCCCTGCCCCCCGAAGAGGTCGACACCATTTTCTGCAGCTGCCCGATCCGCTTCCGCCGGTTCAATCACTTCATTCCGGGCTCTCTCTCCGAAGGCCCGCAAATCCTTCGGGAGAGAAAAACCCCGCCGGAACGCAATCCCCCAATCGGGGGAGAGGGACTCGTCCTGGATGAAGAGTAGCGCCCTGTTCCGGACACCCTCGTACCTTTCGGAGGGAATCGCGACCTCGATGTAGCTGCACGAGTTGCCTGCCGTCTTTTTGGGGATGGAGGGGTTGAGCATTGCAATATGGTGGCTGATGGGCAGCACGCCTTTCATGGTCTCGAGGTGCTGGAGGAGAGCGAGAGCGAGGGCGAACGTGGCGCCGCCTTCATGGGAGTCCGTGTCATCGAGACCGATGACCAGGTATGTGAGGGCGCGTGACCTCACGCTCCCTTCCACCACCTCGCCACTCTTCTGGATGCTCACATCGCAGACGCCTTCTGCCTTTGCCATCATGTCGGTGAGGGAGTATGCAGGACCGCCGATGCATCTGATATGCTGAACGATTTCGTCGCCGACTCTCACGACCCCTGCAACCCCGACCGCGGAGGCAGGATAAAGCCCGATTTCGAGGTTGCTTTTCCCTATGTGCGCACGTTCACGAAGGAGGGTTCCATCCCTTGTCACGTCTTCGAGCACACCGCTTGCACGCGAATGGTGGTATGCACAGAAGGCAGCACACGCAGTGCTCATGCACTCGTGGTATATCTCGACCTTCTCCCCGTCGACGGTCGTGAATATCCGCCTGCATGCGCTCGAGGGGAGGGCACTTATAGCTGCGTACTTCGCGGGGTTCCTGCCCATCTTCCGCTCCCTGACGACAACGCATCCTTCGTCGAGGAGGCGGTTGATCCAGTCCTGAGCCGTGCTCCGTGGGACGCCTGCCTGCCTCTGGATATCCGTCACCGTGAAATATCCACGGTCAACTGTGCAGGTACGCATCAGCTTGAGGAACTCACGGCGCTTTCTTACGACTCCCCTCATAGAAATCCCGGATAAACAGGATGTCACCGATGATCGCGCTTGCCGTCTCGACGGATCCTGCTCCCCTCCCAATCAGCGTGATCTCTCCCGCCATGTCTGTCTCGATGGTGATGGCGTTCAGTGTCCCGTCCACGACGAGCGGGTGGGAGAGGGGTACGATTCGGGGAGCGACGCGGAGGATGCCCTTGTCGGGAATTGCCTCTGCGATCAACCGTATCGTGCAGTCCTCTTCCTCAGCGAGGCGGATTGCGTCGTTCGTGAGCATGTCGATCCCGGTGACATCCACGTCCTCGAGCTGGACGGGTCTCTTCCAGAACGTGTTGGCAAGGATGACGAGCTTTATGGCAGGGTCGATACCCTTGACGTCGTAGGTGGGGTCTGCCTCGGCATACCCCATCTCCCGTGCCTCGAGAAGTGCCTGCTCGTACGAGAGGCCATCGGCGGCCATCCGCGAGAGGATATAGTTGCATGTACCGTTCAGAACGCCGAATACAGCAAGGACCCGGTTTCCTGCCAATCCGCATTCGAGGGTATGGATGATGGGTATTGCTCCTCCAACTGTAGCCTCGTACCGGAGCATGACCCCTTTCTCTGCAGCGCACCGCCGGAGTCGTTCGTAATCCCTGGCAATGGGTCCCTTGTTGGAGGTGACGACATGGCGCCCCCGTGCGAGGGCAGCGAGGATATGGGAAAGCCCAGGTTCTCCCGTAAGTGCGTTCGTGGGCGTGGCCTCGACGAGGACATCATAAGTCCCATTCGTGATGACGTCCATTGCAGATAGGGAGGTGTCTCCGCAGAACCCGCGTATCTTCTTCGCTTCGAGAACCTCCTCGATGCTTATCCCGTCCCTGTCCATAAGAGAACTCCGGGAATCGGCTACGGCGGTGACCGTCAGGCCAAGCTCCCTCTCGTTGATGGCACGCAGGAGGCCCTTCCCCACCGAGCCCATGCCGAGGATGGCGACTTTCATTCGATCTCCTCTAGCGGTTCCACGAGGAGGAAGTCCTTCTCCTTCGAGACACGGCGGAGGATCTCAATTGCCTGTTCCATGTCCTGGCTGTTCACCGCCTTGATGACGAGCCGTGCCGATGAGACCTGTGTGATGGCAGGCATGCTGATATTCAACCCTGTGACTTCTGCAAAACCTGTGCTGTCGACGCGGTCGACGGTATCGCCGAGGTCGGTATGGATCAGGTGCCCTATCACTATGACTGTTTTTTCGTAAAGCAGCCTTTCGTGCCCGATCCTAAGGATATTCACACCCTGTTCACGGATGAGCCGGACGAGTTCGGAAAGCCGGTGGTCCGGCAGTTCGAGCACGATCTGGACGCTCAATGTGCCCCCCTTGTCGGATTTCTCGTTACGCTGGTGGATAACAGCGATGATATTGCCGCCCACCTCGGAGATGGGGTGGAGGGCTGCCACCAGCTGCCCGGGGGCGTCCTTCATCTCGAGTTTCATGGATACCTGCACAGGTTCACCCGCATTGGTATGTGTGAACGCGGAAAAAGATAAGTCTTTTACCTTCCCATTGTGGCGAGAGGGGTCCTTTCCGGCCTGGCCTTAAAGGTTGTCTCCTATACCATAATATTTCCGGATGAATTCCCGGATCTTCTCTGACTCTACCCATCCCTGGTCCAGCTGGGAGATTGTCCTTTCGATGTCTTGTGCCTGTTCATGGATCTTCTCGGCGAAGTGACCCCCCTCCAGGTCGGCAAGTCCCATGATCACCTGCACGGGGTTGCGGATATGGTCACCCAGTATCGAAAACTGTTCGATGTTCTTCTCGATCTGCTGGTATGCCCTCTTCTTCTCTATCTCCAGGTTGTGGGCGCGGGTGATGTCTCGCATGATGACCATGACCCGCGTGACCTCTCCACTAACAAAGACGGGGATGAAATGCGTGTCAAAGAAATAGTCCTGGTCCAGGAAGTGAAATTCGATGGTTGCCTCCACCCTGTCTCCCGACTCGAAGGCGGAATGGATCCCCTCCTGGAACTCGGACCCGGCGCAGGGGATGGCTTCCGCGAGCTCCATGCCGACCACGTTGTCCTGCCTGCCGGTGTGGGACAACCACCGTACGAAAGTGGAATTGAGGAGAATGACCCGCCCCTCCCTATCGACAAGGAAGATACCGTCCATCATCGCGTTCAATGCATATATATACTGGCTCTGGGACGCCTTGAGTTCTTCTTCGGCCTGTTTCCGGGCAGTGATGTCGACGAGGGTGAAGACGGTCCTCCTGCCCGGCAGGGGGCCTGCGGAGAGGAGGCCATGGAGGACGCGCCCGTCTTTCGTGCGGAGGTGGCATTCGAAATCGGCAAGTGAGCCACCTCTGCCGACTCTTTCCATGACAGTGTCCCTCTCGGTACCGGCAGGGAACAGGTCGAGAAAGAGAGTCCCTGCGAGTTCCCCTGCCCTGTATCCCAGCAGCTGGGCACCCTTTTGGTTGACCTCCTCGATGACGGGGCCAGACCGCAGGTTGATGACGAGGAACACCCCGGCCTCCGAGTAGTCGAAGATCCCGTGGTACCGCTTCTCCTGCTCCTTCTGCGTTCCGGAAAGGGACGCGACAATCACGCCGATTGCAACAAAGACGTAGAAATATGCAGTTGCATGGGCAATATCCTCGATCTGCGGGTAAGAAAAGAAATAGACCATTCCCAAGTATCCCATTGCTATAGCGACGATGAGCGTGACACCATTCCTGGGGAACCAGTAGGCGGCAATGACAATCGGGATGTAGAAGAGGTGGGAAGTGATGGAGAGGAGACCCCTGTCCATGCCGTAAAAGTTCAAAATGAATGCAAACAACGTGGTCAGTATGAGGATTACAGTCCAGAACCTCCTCTGTTCTAGCAGTGGAGGGATTTTCCTCGTCCACACTCCCATTGTCATCTCACCCGCCTGCGTCCAGTTAAGTCAATAGTTCCTTTACTTTATAAATGGTGCCACGCCCGGGGTTTACACTGCACTTTTGCTATGCATGCTGTAACAGATCTTCCCGGGCGCTGGGAGTGCCTTCGCACGCAGCCAGATGGTACCGGGTGATGAAATAGCGAAACGACCTGTTCTTTCCGCATGCCACCAGAACCGAGAACCGGGTGAGTATCTCGAGCATGAAGGCGATTCGCGAGACGAACCTGCGGGGGATGTGTGAATTGAAGTATTCCTTCGAGAGGCTGTCGGTCGACAGGTGGCGGGGAAGGGAGAGGTCCCGTTCTGCCGCTTCATCGAGGCCGGCTAAGTACCAGCTCTCGATCTCCCGGATGATCACGACGATGTTGCGGCTGTCGAGGGCGTCGAACCTCTCCATCAGGATATGTTTCTTGGCTTTCACCCCCGGTTCGTTGTCGATGTCAGCAAACAGGAGGTACTCATCGTTCATGCGGTGGATGCTCCTGATGAGACGGCAGACGTTCACCCTCTTCATGCAGGCAAACTTGACGATGTGAACCGATTTGTACCGGGGCTCGAGCAGCGGGACGATGACATTTGCAAAGAACCGTTCGTCATCGTTCCCCTCGACGAAGAGGTAGAGCCTGTGGGCGCTCATTCCAGTCCGAGGAGGTTCTGGACGAAGAGTTCCTCGATCCCGATCTCCTGTGCGAGGAACTCCCGTATCTCCTGCCGGTTTGCCGGGCGGCTCGCCTTGGAAAACCCCTCCGGGTCACGGGTTATGAGCAGGATGTCTTCGACGTTCACGTGTTTCAGCATCTCCGGGTTGTGGGTCGTGACTAGCACCTGCTTCTTCTGCGAGGCATCTTTGAGCATCTCCACCAGCTTCGAGATGAGGTAGGGGTGGATGTTCCTCTCCGGCTCCTCGATGATGGTGACCGGCCGCTCCTCGAAGTAGAGCGCGATCACGATGGCACATATGTTGATGGTCCCGTCAGAGACCATCGATGCCGGGAGGTACCTTTCCCTGTTGTAGACTTCCCTCATCTTGAGGAACATGGACATGTCCATGAACTTCTCGACTGCAACGTCGTCCACGAAGGGGAGCACTTCGTGGAGGAGCCGCGTGAACAGGTCCTTGCGTTCCGGATCCTCGATGATCTTCTTGATCACGATGGCAAGGTTGCTCCCGTCCTTTTCGAGGTCGGTCTTTCCCATGATGGGGACCGCCCTCTTGAGGAGCCGGGGGTCGAAGTCGTAGACCTTCATCCCGCGGAAGATCCACTCGAGGGACGGGATCCCGGGGATGAAGAGGGGAACGGTCATGATCAGCCTCTTCCTGTCAGCCTCTGCCGTGCGGAACGAGAAGGGGAAGAGCTCCTCGTCGCGCAGTCCGAGGCCTTCCGGAGGGCAGATGCAGTACCTGATGACCTTGCCGTCACGGACAAGCCCGATCGTCCCCTGGCCGGCCCTCCGATTCTCCTGCCCTTCCCTGCGCAGGAACTCACCGCTCACCGTGAAGGTATCGGAGGATATCTCGTAAGTCTCCCCCCCATCGGTGAAGGAGAGTGAGAAGGCATAGGAGATCTCCCGGGGGCAGAAGAAGACGGGTGAGCCGGTCTTCAGGGCCACGATGTCGGACCGCAGCTCGTCGAGAGCGTAGTCGATCCGGAACGAGAAGGGTTCGCTCGCGCCAATGAGCGTGTTGCGGAGGTACTCGACTCCTCCCTGGAGCGAGACGGCATTGGCCAGCCCGTACTTGGCGATGTCCCGGAGGAACTTGATAGCCTGGATGAAGTTCGACTTGCCCGATGCGTTCGACCCGATCACAACGGTGAAGTTGTCGGGTTCCACCTCGAGGTTTTTGAAGCTCTTGAAGTTCCTGACGGTGAGCTTGCGGATCGGCATGTGTGAAGAGTGAACCAGCAAGGCATATGGCATTTGTGCACGGGGAGGAACGGCGCGGGTCAGAGGAACGAGGGCCAGGGGAGACCCAGGTGTTCCACGAGCTCCGATACCTCTCTCTGGAGGTCTCTCTCCAGCCGGAAGAGGAGGACAAAGTAGAAGAGGGCCCCGGCAATGACTATCCCGGCGAGCACCAAGACGCTCGAGGGGAAGAAGAGCTGCCGAAGCGTGTAGACGAATGCCCCCATGAGCAGGCTGGCAGCCGCGATTCGCCCGATCGTCCCAGTCTCGGCACGGGTCCCGGTGTAGCGGGAGAGTGCAATCCGGGAGGCAGCAGCCCTGACGATGCTGATGGCGAGGACGGCTGCTGCGGCCCCGGTTATCCCGCAGGGCGGGACCAGAGCCACCTCCAGCACGACGAGAACTACGCAGGAGAGGGCGTTGATGAGAAAGACCTCCCGGGGCTTTCCAACCGCCGAGAGCGCCATGCTGTCGAGCACGAAGATGACTGCCCCGATCTGTGCGAGGAGGAGGAGGGCGAATGCATGCGCAGCGACAACGAACGGCGAACCGTACAGGAAATAGAGGAGGCGTTCACGAAGGACGAGCCCCCCGGTCACCACGGGGACGGCGAGCAGGAGTGAGTAGGAGAGACCCCTCTCCAGGGCATGGCGGATGGCTGCAGTCTCGCCCTGCCCGTGCCAGCTGCTCACCCTGGGGAAGAGGGAGACGGAGAGTGACGTTGCAACGAAGAGGGAGAGTGTGGCGAGCTGGAGCGGTGTCCTGTAGTATCCGACCGCGGTCGGGTCGAGGAAGTACCCGACAATGACGGTGTCTGCGTACAGTGCAAGGACAGCCGCAAGCGACGAGAAAAAGTTCCACGCAGCATCGGGGAACAGAGCCTTTACGTGGCGGAGACCGAATGCAGCTGGCCTGATGCGGAGGAAACGTGCGTTGATTGCGGCTGCCGCGAACATTCCGGCAATAAGTCCACCCGCCATCCCTGCCACGGCTAGCCCCGCTGCAACGGAAATGACCTGGACGGTAACACGGACCACCGCGGAGATGCACTCCCCGGCCTGGAGGATACCGACTCTTCCCTGGCCATAGACCCCTGACGAGATAATGCCGGATACCGAGCCGACGGCAAGGGCTGCCGCGAGCCACGGGAGGAGCCCGGTGGTCCGGATATCGTGCATGTAAGGTGCTGCAAGCACCACTGTCCCTGCCACGCAGAGCACCGTCAAGACAGCCCTCACAACGGCCTGTGCAGTGAAAAATGCGCCCTCCTCCCTTCCCCTGCTTATCTTCCTGACCGCGGCGCCTCCAAAGCCCCCGTCGGATACCAGGGCCCCGATGCTGTAATAGGCGAGGAAGAGGAAGTATGCCCCCAGCACCCCCGCCCCGGCGGCATGGGCTATGTAAACCGTCGAAAGGTACCCGACGGCCGTGATGCCTGCGTTCGCAAGGAAGGAGAGGAGTGCTTGGCGGCGGACGGCCTCGATGCCGAGGAGCCGGTGCACGATTGCACGGGGATCGACCACGCCGGATCTGTTGCACTGCAGGAACGAAATAACCGGTGTCCAGGACGTCATGAATGGTTCGGACTCTCACCTGACCGAAAGGGAGTTGTTTTTCCGGGACCCAACTCCTAGAGAAGCATCGATGCACGGGGGCCAGGAGAAAGTCGGGATGGGGGCAGGAGAGGAGAGCACCCGCCACCCTATCGTCCAGGCACGGGACCTTGTCAAGCTTTATGGGGACCTCCGGGCAGTGGATACCGTCAGTTTCGCGGTCATGCCCGGCGAAGTCTTTGGTTTCCTTGGGCCGAACGGCGCTGGAAAGACGACCACTCTCCGGATGATCCAGTGCGTCTCGCCCCCCACAAGCGGGGCACTCTCGGTCTTTGGCATGGACGTCCGGGATCACCCTGCAGAGATCAAGAGGTGGCTTGGGGTCGTCCCGCAGGAGACCAACCTCGACCCGGATTTCACGTGCCGCGAGAACCTGCTCGTTTATGCCCGTTATTTTGATATCCCGGCAAGGGAGGCACGGGAGAGGGCAGAAACGCTTCTCGGTTTCATGCAGCTCTCCGAAAAGGCCGACGTCCCCATCGAGGGGCTCTCCGGCGGGATGAAGAGGAGACTCATCCTCGCCCGCGCTCTCGTCAACAACCCCCGCCTCCTCGTCCTTGACGAACCTACGATCGGCCTCGACCCCCAGGCGCGACACCTCATGTGGGAGAAACTGAAGGCGCTCCAGTCCCTGGGAAACACCATACTGCTCACCACCCACTACCTCGAGGAAGCCGAGAGGCTCTGCGATCGGCTGGTCATTATGGACGCGGGCAGGATCCTGGTCGAGGGCCGACCCGCCGACCTCGTCAGGTCGTACGCCGGCGACGAGATCGTGGAAGCCGAGAGCAGCCCGCATGTGCTCGCCTGCCTGAAAGAGATGGGGTGCCGCTTCGAGGTCCACGGGGACATGGTCCAGGCGTTTTCAGACCGCCCGAGGGACGTGGCGAGGCGTATCCTCGAGACCTGCAACGCCGGCAGGGTTTTCGTCCGCCGGGGGACCCTCGAGGACGTCTTCCTCACGCTCACGGGGAGGGAGCTCCGGGAATGAGCCGGTCCCTCCATTTGCCAACCCGCCTGGCATGGAAGGTGTGGCAGAGGAACCGGGACGTCTTTTTCAAGACATACCTCGTGAACTTCCTGCCGCCATTCATCGAGCCCCTCCTGTACCTGCTCGCCCTTGGCTATGGCCTCGGGATGTTCGTTGGCGAGATCGACGGAGTGCCGTACGCTTCTTTCATCGCCCCGGCACTGCTCGCGATATCGATGATGAACTCCTCCTTCTTCGAGTGCACTTACTCCTCTTTCGTCCGTATGTACTACCAGAAAGCGTACGATGCGATGGTCGCGACACCCCTCTCGATCGAGGACGTCATTGCCGGCGAACTCCTGTGGGGCGCGACCCGCAGCCTGATATACGCGTCGTCGATGCTCGTCGTCCTCGTGGCGTTCGGGGTCGTGTCCCTGCCGTCGTCCCTCCTTGTGGTACCTTTCTCGTTCCTTGCTGGACTCCTCTTCTCCTGCATCGCCATGTGCTTTACGGCCGTCAGCCCCTCGATCGATACCCTCAACTACCCCTCGTTCCTCTTCATAACGCCGATGTTCCTCTTTTCAGGGACATTCTTTCCCATCTCCGTTCTTCCCGGGCCTGTCCAGGCCTTTGCCACTGCAGCCCTCCCCCTCGCGCAGGTCGTGACCGTGACGCGGTCCCTCACCCTTGCCTCCATCTCTCCACCCATCTTCTTCTACAGCCTCGCGTGGATCGCGGCCGTCTGCACAGTCCTCTCCCTCGTCTCGATCCGCCTGATGAGGAGGCGGCTCGTCGTCTAGGGAGGTCACCGGTTTTGCAGAAGTGGCAATGTCCCGGGGGATGCTGCAGGCCGTCCCGACTTGCCCTGACCCGGTTGGAGTGGTCCTTTGTCTCGAGGGACATGGACCCGGCCATGATCATGTTTCTCATCAGGGAGACCCAACCATCCTTTACAGAGTGATGCATGGATCCCTGGCTGATAGTGGGAGGCGCTGCCGCCCTGCTGACAACGTTTGGGTTCGTCCCCCAGGTCCTGAAGATGTACAGGACGCGGGCTGTCGAAGATATCAGCCCCCTGACTTTCGTCCAGTTCATGGCAGGGGTCAGCCTCTGGGCGCTCTATGGTGCGCACATCGGTGACCCCATCGTCCTGCTCGCGAACGTCGTCACATTGGGGACTCTCGTCGTTGCCATCGCGCTCTATCTCCACCTGGGACGAAGGCAGGGAGGTGACTGAAAGACCTTATGCGAAAGGTGACGCTTCCTTTCCGGTCTCGGAGGGATGGGCAAGCAGATGGGGCGCGCAAGCCAGGAGGGGATGATATCCGTCTCCATGTCCTGCGGTGCGCCATCCGCGCCCCCAGTCCCAGGAACTCCCAGCCCTGGAATGTCACCTTGCGGGGGAGTGGCAGGATAGTGCTCTCTATCGACCACTCCCGGGCCGCACGCGCCCTGGACCCTCTCAGCCGCCAGGTCTTCATCTCGTGCGGGGCATTCATCGAGAACCTCGACATCGCTGCACGGGAGTTCGGTTACCGTGCCGATATCGACCTCTTCCCTGCCGGTTGGCCGGTCCCGGGAAAGCCACTCCAGGATCCGGTGGCGAACATCGACCTCGAAAAGGACGAGAGGGTCAGGCCTGACCCCCTTTTCCCCTCGATCCCCCTCCGAAGTACCAACAGGCGCCCCTATGCAAAAAGACCGGTCCCGCTCCCTGTTGCCGGAGAGCTTGCCGATGCCGGTGACTATGAACGGGTCCCGATGGGGTTCACGAGCGACAGGGACCTGATCAGGGAGATCGGGGGTCTTGCCACGGAAGCTCTCGCGCTGGAACTCTCCGACAGGACGAGGTTTCTCGAGTCCATCGAGTATTTCCGGTTCACCGATGCGGAGGCTGCAGGGCGCTACGACGGGTACGGGCTTGCACAGTCGGGTTACGGAAAGGTTGCGCGTCTCATCGCCAGTGCATTTCGTCCAAGCCGCGACTCGGCTCTCAGTCGACCGGAGGTTTTCTCGCGGAGAGCCGTGTCCGACCTCCGCAAGGTGGTGGAGAAGTGCGGGGGGTTCGGGTGGCTCTCCACGAAGGGAGACTTCCGCATCGACCAGGTGCGGGCAGGAAGGGCCTTCGAGAGGGTCCACCTCATGGCCACTTCCCTCTCCCTCGCAGTCCAGCCGGTCACGCAGCCGATAGCCGATTACCAGGAGATGACGGATATAAAGGCACGGCTCTACGGGCTGCTCGCCGTCCCGGAGACCCACATGCTCCAGATGCTCTTTCGCACCGGGTACGCCAGACCGGTCCCGCCGACTCCACGGAGAGGCGTGCCGGAGTTCATCGTTCCCTGACCTGCGCTCTTTTTGGATCACGCCGGGAACGGCATGAACTCCAGTCCCAGTGCAACGAGGAGAACCGCTGTCCCGCAGGCGAACAGGGGGAGCGTGTAATAGAGGGTGACCTCCTTTATTGTCGACCCGGTGGTGCGGTGCAGGAGCCAGAAATAGGGGTCGGTCAGCCAGGAGACGATGCATACGCCGGCAGCAACCGAGAGGACCAGGGGCAGGGGGCCGAGCGCCCCGGCAAGTGCCGTCCCGGCCATGACCTGCGAGGCGACCACTGCCGTTGCGACCCGGGACCCGAGCGCCGCCTGGACGATCGCCGTGAATGCGAAGGGTATCAGGACGGCGGGGAGCGTTCCGCTCACCGCGGGGAAGACGGCGCCTGTAAAGCCGCTCTCGAGGATGACATTTCCGAGCGCTCCCGCCCCGCAGATATCGAACATGATCACTCCGGCATGCCTCGTCCCCTTCGCTAGACCGGCCGATCGCGCCTCTGCAGGTGCGAGGATGAGGGCAGTGGCCATCCCTGCGAGCATGATCGCCTGGATCATCGCCTCGTGGGAGAGCGAAAAGACGAAGAGGGAGATGGGGATGGAGAGCAGGATCACGATAAAAGGTGCCCATGCACGTAGGGAAGTCTTCCGGTCTCCAATTCCTGCAGGTCCCGGGATGACCGCGCCTTCGCCTTTTTTTCCGGACAGGGTCCGGAACAGGAGGACCAGCCCTGCAAGGAGCGCCAGGGAGAGGGGTACGGCAACGAGGTCGTAGAGGAGGGCGGAGAGATCTGCCCCGAACCCGAGTAAGAGGGGTATGACGACGGGTGTCGGAAAGACAAGCGTGTAGGAGAGGACGCTTCCTGCTGCCATGAGGAAGAGGAGCATGTTCTGCTGGCCACGTGCGCTTCCCAGCTTTTCGATCACGGGCGCGAGCATCATGAAGGCCGTGATGCAGCAGGTGGTCGGGATGGAGAAGAGGAACCCTGCGATCGCCGAGAGGCTCCAGGAGCTTGGGAACCCAGCCCGAAGGTCTGCGACCATCCTTTCCAGGTGGCCCTGTGCCTGGAGGGTCATCGCAATGACTGCGCCGGAGAAGATGACGATCGCAAAAAGGGTGAATATGCGGCCCAGCCCGGCGATGATGGCCTGGAGCACTGCCTCAAAGTCCATCCCCGCGGCAAGGCCGAAGACGAGCGCCCCGGAAAGGAGCGTGAGAAAAGGCGGGCTCTTTACGTACACGCTCAAGAAGGCGAGGAAGAGGAGGACGAGGACAAAGAGGACGAGGAGGGATGCCATCGGGACGCCCTGGGAGTGCGCCTGTCAGCGGCGAATCTCGAACCCCTGCCACTCCTGCGTGGCGCCTGTCCATGAAACGGAGATATCCCTCACCCGGATGCAGGCATCGCCA
>JAPXNX010000020.1:0-13019 GCA_033811795.1 Methanolinea sp.
AGGAGTGCCAGCTTTCTCATCCTCGAAGATGAGATGGGAGAGGCCTGCGACGAACTCTTCGTCGCCACCGACGACGGGACAAGGGGTCACCACGGGTTCGCTGCCGATCTCCTGAAGCAGGTCATCGTGCGGGAGAGGCCGGACCGGGTCTGGATCATCGGCCCTGCTATCATGATGAAAGTGACATCGGAGGTGACCCGCCCTGCCGGTATCCCGACAATCGTCTCCCTCAACCCGATCATGGTGGACGGGACAGGGATGTGCGGTTCCTGCAGGGTCGTCGTGGGCGGGGAGACCCGGTTCGCATGCGTTGACGGTCCCGAGTTCGACGCCCACAAGGTAGACTTCGACGTGCTGATGGCAAGGCAGAGGACCTATACCGGGGAGGAGAAGCTCGCGCTCGAGCGGTTCTCCGCGCACCAGTGCAGGTACGGCGGAAGTGAGTCCCATGGCTGAACGACCGCCGGGAGAGCGTGTCCGGGATTTCTCCGAGGTGGACACTGGCCTTTCTGCAGGCGAGGCGATCGCCGAGGCAGGGAGGTGCCTCCAGTGCAAGAAACCGTCATGCATGAAGGGCTGCCCGGTGGAGATCGACATACCGGCGTTCGTCGCCAGCATCGCCGCTGGCGACTTTGCGGGAGCGGTGAGTATTATCAAGGAGAGCAACCTCCTGCCTGCCATCTGCGGACGGGTCTGCCCCCAGGAAGTGCAGTGCGAGGGCCAGTGCGTCCTCGGCGTCAAGGAGTCCCCGTTACGTATCGGGGATCTTGAGCGGTTCGCAGCCGATTACGAGCGGGGTCATGGGATCCAGTTACCGCCGAAGGCAGAGCCGACGGGAAAGAGAGTCGCTGTCGTAGGTTCCGGACCTGCCGGGCTGACTGCCGCGGCGGAGCTGGCCCGCCTCGGGCATATGGTTGTCCTCTTCGAGTCACTCCATGAACCCGGCGGGGTCCTCGCGTACGGGATCCCCGGTTTCCGCCTCCCAAAGGATGTCGTGCGGGCAGAAATCGACCAGCTGAGGGGGATGGGCGTCGTCATCCTCACTAACCACCTCGTCGGGACGAGCGTCCCGGTCAGCGAGCTCCTCTCGTTCGACGCGGTCTTCCTGGGGACCGGTGCAGGCCTGCCGCACTTCACGGGCATCCCCGGCGAGAACCTCAACGGAGTCTATTCGGCAAACGAGTTCCTCACGCGCGTGAACCTGATGCACGCTGACCGGTTCCCCGAGTTCGACACCCCTATCCGGCGTGCAGGAAGGGTCGCCGTTGTCGGCGGTGGCAACGTGGCAATGGACGCTGCCCGTGTCGCCCGCCGGCTCGGTGCCCGGACGACCCTTGTCTACCGGCGGAGGAGGGAAGACCTCCCGGCGCGGAGGGTCGAGGTCGCGAGGGCAGAGGAGGAAGGAGTGGACTTCGTCTTCTGCGCGAACCCTGTCCGCATCCTCGGTGACCAGTGCGTCGCGGGAGTCGAGTGCGAACGCATGGAGATGTCCGGGATCGGCGGTTCCAACCGGCCCGAACCAATGCCCATGGAAGGGTCGCGGTTCGTCATCGAGGCAGACATGTGCATCCAGGCCATCGGGCAGGGGCCAAATCCCCTCCTTGTCAGGATGCTCCCAGGCATTGAGCGGGGCGAAAGAGGAAATGTCATTGCGGACGCCGAGGGCAGGACGAGCCTCGAGAAGGTCTTTGCCGCTGGAGACGTCGCGACAGGCGCAGCGACCGTAATCCTCGCGATGGGCGGGGCGAAGAGGGCAGCGCGGGCGATGGACCGCATGCTCCGGGGCTGCTGAACGGAAAGCCAGGCCCCCTCAATCCCCTGCATACCGGGATAGCATTCCCAAGTATACCTTCGATGCCTTCCCGAGGGATTCTACCGTGACATACTCGTCGATGGCGTGGAGCGTCTGGATCTCGCCAGGCCCGTATTCCACGACCGAAAACCCCTCCTCCCGGAGGTACCGCGCATCGCTGGCGGCCCATTGCACAATGGGTCGTGCGGGCCTCCCGTGCACTTTCCCTATCTCCCGGAGGAGGGTGGTGACGACAGGTGCGTCCGGTGGCGTGAGGCTCGGTTCAGCCAGGTTCGTGACCGTCAACTCACCGCGCGGAGCGTGCTTTTGCAGGTCCTCAAGGAGAGCCCCCGTGTCGCACCCCCATGGTATCCGCAGGTCGAGCTCGAGCCTGCACTGCTGTGCAACGATGTTCGCCTTCTCTCCCCCCTCGATCTTCCCGGGGTTGTACATCACCCGTGTCAGGACCTCGTGGGCGTTGGGAATATCGAGGAGTTCAGCGAGGATGGCAGCAGAGTCCCTGATCAGGTCACAGAGATTGGTGTCACAGGGGGCAAAGGAGACGTTGTGCAGCTCCTTGACGTAATCGAGCAGTGCGTATGCCTCCATGATGGCGCTGACACCCCTTTCTGGGTAGAGCGAGCCGTGCCCCGGTTCGCCGCGGAAAGTGCAGCAGAGCCGCACGATCCCCTTCTGCCCTACGTTTGGAGAGAGCGGGGGTGTCGGTTCTGCGATGACGCAGTCGCAGGGGACGATGGCCTTTCTGGCAAGCAGCGTGCGTATCCCGTACGTCCCGCTCGTCTCCTCGTCGCAGACGAATGCAAGATCCGCAGGGAGTTCGCGGCCCGTCTCAATCCATTCCCTGCAGGCCCACAGGACTGCAGCACAACCTCCCTTCATATCGGTCGCGCCACGGCCGAAGACTTTCCCGTCACGGACTATCCCGGCGTAGGGGTCTATCGACCAGCCGTCCGGAAGCGCAGGCACGCAGTCGATGTGCCCGCAGAAGAGGAGTTTTCCTTTTGGCCTTGCAGAAACGAGGCTGTGTCTTCCCCCTCGCCTCATGATGACCTTCATTTCGAGGCCGAGGCCGGAGGCAAACTCCCTCATGAACTCGGTTATATCCCGTGTGTCGCCCGGCGGGTTCTCGCTCTTTATCCTGACGAGCGCTGCACAGAGGTCTGTGATCCCCATTTCCTGCTCTCCCCTGGAAACGGGGTCTACCTGTGTGACTTCAGGAACTCGGCAAAGAGCCTCGAAAGCGACCCGTCCTCGCTGTACAGGCTTTTCAAGAATTCCTTGTCGAAGAACTCCTCAATCATGCGGAAGAACACGTGCGGCCTTATCATCTGCTGCGAGTCCGGGTCAAGGACTATCCGGAAACTCCTGTAGGACGCAGGGTCGTCAGGATCGTATATGCGCTGCCAGAGCGTCGGCAGCCTGCTGAACCTGTCGGGATGGTTCTTTGCGAGCCAGGACATGAACGCAGGGAAATACTGGCGGTCGCCCTTTTTCTCTTCGTCGATCCTCCACCGCATGTACTCCTGCGCCATGATGTTTTTCGGCGACTGGTAGGTATACGAGAGAATACCGAGGGTGTAGTCGAGGTGGGCGAGGGCGTCAATGAAAAAAAAACGCAGAACGGGGTCCCATAGTGATGTATCTTGAAGCACCAGGGACTTTTCGTAGAGGTGCTCAAGGACCTTTTCGTATTCTTCGTCGACGTTCATGGAGAGAGATCGGATTGCGGGCAGTAAATACCTTCCGGAAACGGTATTTTCCAAAACGAAAGACAATACGGGGAAAGGATGGACCTGCTACCGATAGTAGGGCTCCCTCCTCCTGACCGCTTCGCGGAAGAGGTCCTCGAGCTTTTCACCCGATGCACCCCGGATATCCACCAGGTTGTCGGATCGCAGGAGGCATGGCTTCAGTTTCCCGTCGGATGTCACGCGGAGCCTGTTGCAGTAGGCGCAGAACTCCGTGTTGTGGAGTGGCCTGACGATCTCGACCTCCGCGTCGTCGACGCAGTATTTCTTGCGGTGGTGCATGCGACGGGTGAAGATCTCCTTCGCATTCTTCGCAAGCTTCGTCTCCACGTCATTGAGATCGAGGTGGTGGTTGCAGTCCCGGAACTCGAGCAGCTCGATCAGCTGGAGGACGAGGTTCCTGTTGCCCCGGACGAACCGGAGAAAATCGTTGACTTCGTGATCATTGATGCCGGACAGGATCACCATGTTCAGCTTGACCGGTACGAGGTTTGCGTCGAGTGCAGCGTCTATTCCAGCCAGGACATCTGAAAGAGCGTCTTTTCCCGTAATCTTCCTGTAGGTCTCCGCCTCCAGGCTGTCGATGCTGATGTTGACCCGCGAGAGCCCGGCATCGGCAAGATCCCCTGCCATGTCTGCAAGGAGGGTCCCGTTCGTGGTCAGGGAACACTCCATCCCTCCAGGCACGAGGCTGACGATATCGGCAAGGTCCTGCCGCAGGCATGGTTCCCCGCCCGTGAACTTCACGTGCCTGATCTCGAATGCATCCGCAACACGGAGGATCTCGGCGATCTCGCCGGCAGAAAGGGGGTCACCGGGACGTTCCTCGCCCTCGGCATGGCAGTAGATGCAGGAGAGGTTGCACTGCGAGGTCAGGCTCACCCGCAAGTTGCTGACCGGGCGGTCAAAGGGGTCTTTCAGCTTCATCATGGCACCCCGCAAAGCTCCTGGCAACGATGTAGATCTCGCTGCTCCCCTTTCGTGACGCCCGACACCGGAATGTCTTCACAGAGTGGAAGTGTTGGCTGGTCCCATCGAGGAGGGCCGAAAAGTCCTCGCCCTGGAAGGATTTCATCACGAGGTTCCCCCCCGGCTTGAGGACCGAGCACGCAAAAGAGAGGGCGTCCTCTCCAAGGCCGATTGCCCTGGCCTGGTCATAACTCCTGTTGCCAGAGAGCTTGGGTGATGCATCGGAGAGGACGATATTGACTGTCCCGAGTATCGACAGTGCCTCCTCCCGCATCGAGGGGTCTGTCAAATCCCCGACGAGGGTAATCACTCCCTCCAGCGGGGCGATGGGTGCAAGGTCGATCCCGAGCACCCTTCCCCGGGTGATGCTGCGGGTGACCTGGAGCCAGCTCCCCGGGGCCGCGCCGAGGTCGAGAACATTGTCATTGTTGCGGATGAGGTTGAACCTCTCCACTATCTCCTTCAACTTGAAGGCTGCCCGCGACCTGTACCCTTCGCGGATCGCCCGCATATATACCGAGTCCCTGCTCCATTGCGAACCCATGGCTACCCTTTTTCCATCTCCGAACCGGCAGGTTTTATTGAGATATTATTAAAACATTGTTGGGATAGTTATATTACTATATATTCGGGGTGTACGATGTTAAAAGCAACGATTGATGCAGATATTCTCAAAGAGTCCATCGACGCCATATCCGCCCTCGTCACGGAGTGCCGGCTCCATACCGATGAGATAGGGATCTCCACAAGGGCCGTCGACACCGCCAACGTGGCAATGGTCTCCCTCTCCCTGAAGAAAGAAGCCTTTACAACATACGAGTCTGCCAAGAACGAAATTGGCCTTGATATCGCGAAATTGAAGAACGTTTTCGGGATGATGGGGAAGAACGAGTCAATCTGCCTCGAACTCACCGATAACGGGCAGAAGCTGCGTGTCAGTTTCGAGGGATACCGTTATTCCATAACCCTGCTCGACCCCAATACCATCAGGAAGGACCCCAACCCCCCAAACATAGACCTGCCGGGGAAGGTGGTCCTCTCGGGAAACGACCTTTACAATTCGATAAAAGCTGCAGCCGTCGTATCCGACAAGATAGCACTCGGAATCGACCCTGCCCGGCAGGTCTTCTACATGGCAGCCGAGGGGGACACCGACCACATACGGAAAGAGTTCGGGAAGGACGAGGTTACGTTCCTGAACAACATGGAGGCCAGGTCCCTTTTCTCGCTCGACTACTTGAAAGACATGGGCAAGGTCATGAGCCGTGCGGAGGAGGTGGAAATCTCCATCGGTATCGACCACCCCGTGAAATTCGCGTTCTACATAGCCGGCGGGAAGGGGTACGTCGAATACCTGCTTGCACCCCGTATCGAGGCTGATTGATGCGTGTCTCCCTGGAGACAAAAGATTTCGCAAAATATCCTTTTTTGAAAGAATCCCAGCAGTTCATGCTGCAGGAAAACGAGTCGCTCGACAAGTTCCTGCAGAGGAGTGCAGGAAAGGTCGCCCTGTCCCATGCTGTGGCAAGGGTCAAGCGCGCTGTCGCTTTCACCGGCCCCGTCCCGCCTTCTTTTCCGGTCTCCGACCTTCCGTCAGACCAGCTCGGTGTACGCATGGAGATCACGTCCTTCGTGCTGGCACGCGTCCTCGTCTCGTGTGCACGGGAACGGGCACTCATGGAACGGCTCGCCCGTTACGAGGCGCAGAGGGCCCATTCGTTTCTCCAGGCAGAGGAAGAGGAGAAGAGGAAGTTCCTCGCAGAGAGGATAGGGTTCCCGCTGGAGGGGTTTTTTCTGCACGTCCCCCGCTACATCGAGCTGACTACAGGGATGCACGAGGAGCGCTGGAGGCTCGTCAACAGGGAGGTTGACGGGGGGAAGGTGACCATCGATCCACTCGAATCCGAGGAACTCCTCAAGGAACAGATAAGGAAGACTCTCCTCTCCTCCCTGCCCCTAGAGGTACCCGAGTCCCTCTGCTCTTTTGTTGCACCATGCACGGCACAGGTGCAGGAGGAGTTCCAGAAGAGGATACTCCGGGACTTCGGGGATGTCGAGGAATCATCGTTTCCCCCCTGCATGCAGGCCATCCTCTCGGCTCTCTCGGGCGGGACGAACATCACCCACGCAGGCCGGTTTGCACTTACTGCATTTCTCCACAACATCGGGATGGGAACCGCGGAGATTATACAGGTCTACGGCAGGGCGCCTGACTTTGACATTTCCAAGACTCAGTACCAGGTGGAGCACATCTCGGGCAGGGGTGGAAAGGGCACTGAATACACACCCCCGTCATGTTCAGCGATGCGGACATTAGGCCTCTGCATCAAACCTGATGCCCTCTGCGGGGATGTTGCACATCCCCTCTCGTATTATAGGAGAAAAAAGAGGGAAAAAAAGGGAGAGAAACCAGAGCAGGGCCAGGTCAGGTGATTGCCTTATTGATGGCAATCCCAGCACCGCTCATTGCGAAGATAAAGATGACAATGGAAAGCAGGTATGCAGTGCCGGGCGCCATGAACGTGGGAAGGACCAGTACGAGTGCGAGGAGGATGAAGAAGCACACTATCGCAGAGACGATGTCGAGCAGTCGGGCATCCATGTATCTACCTGTTGTCCCTGGATTCATATCACTGTTCCTGCCCTCGCTAGACCACTCTACCATTTGGCAAACAATTTTTCCAGGCACAGTCCCAAGAAGGTACTGTAATGGCAGAGTCTGAAAGGGAGGAAGTCCTGCGCACACTCGGGAATGCCGTGCGCAGGCTTCTCGAAGGGATGAACCCCCTCCTGATCCCGGAAGTCGGGTCGAACATCGCGTACGCACTGACGCATGCAAAGACCCCTGGCGATGTTGCAGCCGTCGAAGGGAGGATCGTCCGGCTGAAAGGGCGTGCCCACGCCGTCGGCCCGGTCGCATTCGGTGCAAGCGACCATGTGGCGCGGATAGTCCTCACGGCCATGAAGTTCGACCCGGACGTCAGGTGCGCGGCAAATATCCGGTATTCCCCAGAACTGGTTGCAGCATGCGAGGATATGCTCCTTGCCGTCTGCAGTTTCGACCGTGCTTCACAGCCACCCGGCGTGAAGACAATGGACTGGGGAGTCGCCTCGTGCTGCAGGGACGAAGTCCCGGATGTCATTTATGACAGGGGGGCGGTCGGAAAGGAGCCCATGATCCGGCTCCTCGGCGAGGACCCCGGAGTCATCGTAAATAACATTCTTAAACTCTCCGCGCGAATAAATAAAGACTGGTAAGAGGAATGCGTCCATGGGAATCAAGCCAACATATATCAAGGCCATCGGAATGGAACTGCTCGCCCACCACGGGAAGCGGTTTACAGGGAATTTCGACGAGAATAAGCAGGCAATTACCGATATGACCAACATTGAGAGCAAGAGGGTGAGGAACCGGGTCGCCGGTTACATCACCAGAAAGGTAAATACCCAGAGACGCTGAATACCTCTCTCGTATGTTCGAGGGAGTTATTCCGGCAATCATCACTCCTTTTCTTCGCAATTCGACCCTTGACCTCGATCTTGACGGTCTCCGGTCAAACATCGAATTCCTCCTAGAGAACGGCGTGCATGGTATCGTTCCATGCGGATCTACAGGGGAATCGGCAACCCTGACGTTCGAGGAGCACGAAAAGGTAATCGAAGTTGCCATAGAGGTGGCGGGGGGCAAGGCGCCCGTCATTGCCGGGACCGGGTCCAACAATACCGCGGAAGCAATCCGGCTCACGAAGGCTGCAAAGGACATGGGTGCCGATGGCGTTCTCGTTATCAGCCCATACTACAACAAGCCGAACAGGTCCGGTCTCGTTAAGCACTACACGGCACTCGCCGACCTGGACATCCCCGTCATCATGTACAATGTCCCAGGGAGGACTGGGCAAAACCTCCCTCCGGACCTGGTTGCCGAGCTCGCCCGTCACCCTGATATCGTCGGGATCAAGGAGGCAAGCGGCGACATCGGGCAGGTTTCCCGTATTATGGAGGCGACACTGGACGAGGACTTCGTTGTGATTTCAGGGGACGACAACATCACCCTCCCCATACTAGCCCTCGGAGGGGCTGGTGTCATATCGGTTACCGCAAATGTTGAACCGGCACGCATGGTCGCCATGTTCGAGGCTTTCTGCGAGGGGGACCTGGAGGAAGCACTCGATATGCACTACGCACTCTCTCCCCTGTTCCGGGCCATGTTCATCGACACGAACCCGATCCCAGTGAAGAAGGCCGTGGAATTGCGTGGGATGGCAGGCGGCCCTCCGCGTCTCCCCCTCGATGAACTCGACGCAGAAAAGACACAAAAGCTCGCGGAGGTCCTTTCTACCTATGATTAAAGTTGTTATCTGCGGTGCCCGGGGCAGGATGGGGTCCACTGTCGCGCGATTCGTCGACGCAGCACCTGATCTCTCCTTTGTCGGGGGGGTCGACTTGAAGCAGGGTGAAACGTTCGGGGCGCGTGTCGTTGCCGCAGGTGACATGGCTTTGCTCCTCGAAGAAAAAAAGCCCGATGTCGTCATCGATTTCACGACTGCATCCGCAGCAGTCAGTAACGTGTTGACCGCAGCAGCGCATGGTGCTGCGCTGGTGGTAGGGACAACGGGTTTTTCACCCGAACAGAAGGCAGAAATGGCCCGGGCTATCGAGGGTCGCGTGCCTGCAGTGATATCCAGCAATTTCAGCATCGGTGTCAACATCTTCTGGCAACTTGTCAGGGAGGCCGCACGCCTCATTCCCGACTACGATATCGAGGTCATCGAGGCGCACCACCGGTACAAGAAGGATGCACCGAGCGGGACGGCAAAGACGATTATCCAGGTCCTCGAAGAGGAAGTAGGTGAACGCCAGAAACTCTATGGGCGCGAAGGGATGATGGAGAGAGGAAAAGAGATCGGTGTCCACGTCATCAGGGGGGGGGACATTGTCGGTGACCATACGGTTCTTTTTGCCGGGAATTTCGAGACCATACAGGTCTCTCACCGGGCGCATGACAGGTCTGTTTTCGCCCAGGGGGCCCTGAAAGCGACTCGCTGGGTCGTTGGGAAGAAACCCGGGATTTACAGTATGAACGATGTCCTCTCGCTCGCCAAACCCGTGACAAATGACTAAATAGAAACCTATATTTTTTCATATTGTCCAAAATTAAGGCTGGAAAGTGCGATCATGACTGCTGTTGTTGACAAGGACAAATGTACCGCTTGTGAAACGTGTGTTGATGAATGCCCAGCTGCCGCGATAAGCATCAACGACGGGAAAGCGAAGGTTGACAAGGATCTCTGCGTGGACTGTGGCTCCTGCGTGGATGTCTGCCCGTCCGAGGCCATTCACCTGGAATAAAAATCAAACTCTTTAATTACTCCAATGCTCTAGCTATTTTTCACCTATGTTACGCGTTGGAGTGCTCGGTGCGACAGGAGCGGTGGGCCAGCGTTTTGTCCAGCTCCTGGCACAGCATCCCTGGTTTGAACTAGCTGCGCTGACGGCGTCAGACAGGAGTGCAGGGAAGCGGTATGGAGAAGTCGTGAACTGGAGGCTCGATGTCCCGTTTCCAAGGGAGGTCGCAGACATCCCCATACGCACTACCGCGACGGAGAGCCTATCCGACGTCGATCTGGTCTTCTCAGCCCTCCCGGCTGAAGTCGCGGGGCCGGTCGAGAGTGCATGTGCCGATGCAGGCATAGCTGTTTGCAGTAATGCGAGCTCGCACAGGATGGCCCCGCTCGTCCCACTCGTAATCCCCGAGGTGAACCCTGACCACCTGTCACTGATAGATGCACAGAGGGATGCAGGGAGGGACGGCTTCATTGTGACAAATCCCAACTGCTCGACCATTGTCATGTGCCTCTCCCTCGCCCCCCTCCGGCAGTTCGAATGGACCGATGTCAGGGTCGCCACCATGCAGGCCATATCTGGAGCAGGTTTCCAGGGGGTCCCAGCCATGAGTATCTGCGACAACATCATCCCGTATATCGGCTCGGAAGAGCAGAAGATGGAGACAGAGCCCCTCAAGATAATGGGATCCCTGGAGGGAAAGTCTATCCGACCTGCAACCTTCAGGGTCAGTGCAAGTTGCCACAGGGTACCTGTTCTGGATGGGCATACTATGGCCATCTGGATCGACATAAAGGAATCTGCAGAAACGGTCAGGAAGGCATTCGCGGATTTTTCACCGCCTGTCAATGGACTCCCCTCCCTCCCGGAGAAATCAATCCTTCTCCACGATGAGCAGGACAGGCCCCAGCCCAGGCTCGACAGGAACCGGGGAGGCGGGATGACTGCCTCTGTCGGGAGGGTCCGGGATGGTATCCGGTACGTGGTGATGGGGCACAACACCATCCGTGGAGCAGCAGGAGCATCGGTTCTGAACGCTGAACTGATACACAAGAAAAAGTACCTCTGATGAGGGGGCTATCTGGATGTTGAAGGACAACACAGTATTCGTGGGGAACAAGCCAGTCATGAATTATGTCCTGGCTGTCGTAACCCAGTTTAACAATGGTGCAAGAGAAGTCTCCATCAAGGCCCGTGGAAAGGCCATATCAAGGGCGGTGGATACCGCGGAGATTGCATTGAACAGGTTCCTCGAAGGAGTGAACAAAAAGCAGATCACCACCTCGACCGAGGTTATCGATACCGACAGCGGAAAGACCAATGTCTCCAGCATTGAGATTATCCTTGCTGCGACAGGTTGAACGGTACTGCGGGATCTTCCAGTTCATGTAAGCGGTGTGGGGTTTCATGCCTCTCACTGCACCCGAGAATCCCCTCGTTTCCCATCGGGACGATTCCTCCTTTAGGTTGGATGGGCCAGTAACTACTCCCTGATATGAATTTTCCCAATTTTTTATAATCTCCGACTCCTGTTTAATTTTGGCATGAAAATTGACTGATTCACTTGCCAAAAGTCAAACGGGGGAAGGATTAAAATTTTCATCTGTTGGGCCTGATGCTCACATCATGGTGTTTTGATTTAATTCCTTGAAACAGTCCAATCCATTTCAGGCATGATCAGAAAAGATATTAGAGGATGGTCACTATAGATAGGGGAGAGACATGAGAGGAGTGACTGTCGCAGTTACGATAGGGTTTCTTCTCTTCTTTTTTGTTCCTGTAATGGCAGTCAACGAAAATAAGTACGGGTATATTACCGTCGAGGAGTTGAATATCACCCTCGATGAAGGCAGGGCATACATCGATATCCAGTATTCACTTGACGAACCCACGAGGCTGATTGTATTGCTGTTGGGGAAACAGGACCTCAAAAACCGTCTTTTACGCGTGCTCAATTATGAAGACGCCGAGGTTGTGCATATCGGGATGAACCAGGCCAGGTTCATCGTAAAGGATGTATCCTACAACTACGGCAGGGGTATATACTGGTTCCCTGCCCACAGGTTCAATATTATGATACCTACGCTGCGGGTGATTACCCCCCAGACCTCGCGCGTCTTCCTGTCAACGGGGGAGATTCCCAATGGAATAGGATACTTCGACAGTCCCGACTGATTTTTTTTCAGCACTTCGCTATTTCGAGTGGGTAATTAAGTACGAGTGGGGGCTGCCGCCCCCAAAAGGGCGCCCCAGCGGCATTTCAGGAACTAGCAAAGCCAGGAACAGGGGTTATATTCCCTTTATCACGGCAACTTGACCTGGGAGTGGGAGATTATGCTTTTACCGGGATTCCTCCTGGTTCACGTGGTTCTGGGTCTTTCGTCAGCAGAGAGATACTTGGACAGGTAATGTTGTACCAAAATACCCGCGAGGGCACAGATAAGTCCGCCTAGTGTCCCGTAAAAGATGTACCCTATTGCAGCCTCGGCGTTATAGGGAAAATCGGGGATATTGTTCATAGAGATTGCATAGATACAGGCACCATAGGCGATCAGCCCGACTGCACCGATAAAAAAGGGGAATACTATAACCTTTACAAGGCTGTCCCTGTCATAAAAGAAATTGTCGATGATGATACCGATTGACGAGACGATCCCCGCTAGTGCAAACCAGAGGATAGCACCGTACATGAATACGAGGAGATAGAGGAGCAACCCAATCTCGGCATAATAGACGAGAAGACTCATCAGGCCCATGATAATGCCAACGATGACCAGCAGGATACCCGCAATATGGGTGGTGAACGAGACTTTCCCCCGGGTGAGTGATGTCCGCAACGCGGTGGCGAACCCTGACAGCATCTCGTCGATGCCTAGTCCGCGGTAGAGAAGGTATATCCCGATTGCGCCTACCACGATGATCGTCGCGATCTGTGGCCTGTCGAGGAGATACGCGATCGCCCAGAGGAGCATTGCAAGACCGAGCGGAACAAGGACCAGCCTTGCAACCTTGGGATCGTTCAGGAGTTTCTTGATGATATAGTAAGTTCCCTCGAGATTCGGTATCTGGCTGACGACGACCCTTTTTACGCTGGATACAGGGAGCCTGGACTGGACAATGGGAAGGACAAACTCATCCTCTGCCCC
>JAPXNX010000021.1:0-12751 GCA_033811795.1 Methanolinea sp.
GCCTCGCAGGCGCCTACTACCTGCTCAAGAAGGCAGGTGTATCTGTCGAATAGCACTACTGGACGACTCTTTTTTCCGGGGGATGGATCAATTGTTATGCAAGTAGGTCTCTCCCATTTTTTTTTTTATTGTCGGAAAGTTATTCACAACAGGTGCATATCCGTACATGGTGCTGCGATTGTTAGGAGATGATAAAATGGTCGAGAATGCACAGTTCATGACGCTATTGTTCTTCGTCGTTGCCTCGCTCTGCATAGCATCCCCTGTATCCGCCATCGTGCAGGAGAGTACATACATGGGCAGGGTGACTGCCATGGACCTGATGTCACTGACCCTGACCATTCGGGCCGAGTCACAGTACGCGTGCAATGACACCGGGGGGCAGACTTCCTGCGGTTTTACCCCGATCGCCCCTGTCCAGGTCGTCGGGGCAGTTCCTGACGAAGGTCTCTTCAATACGTTTCATAACGGTGACCTGGTCACGGCAACCATCCTGGGCGGGACTGGGGGGCAATGGGCAGGAATCGCCCTCGTCGTGCTTCCTCCAGGAAGCAGCACATACTTAGCAACTGATATTTACGGCGACCCAAAGACCATCCCGGTAACTCTCGGTGGTGATTACAAGGTCGAATATTCGACTCTCCCCGACTGCTCGAGCTGCAGCGGCTCCGTATGCAAAGCCCTTTCAGCACGTGTCGTCGTCAGGAGCGGCGAGGCCATCGTTCAGGAAAAGTTCCTGAATGCCGGGCAGTCAACACGCTATTCCGAGAGGGGCGACGGGTCTTCGATAAGTGTCCTCTATCTTTCGGGTGAAGCATCGGGCGATTCCTGTCCCGGGGCGACTCCTGTCGCGGGAATGCAGCCGATATCGAATTTCATCATCCACGTAACACCACCGGTTGGGGGTTTCACAGCGCCCCAGGAGGCCGTGCAGCAGAAACCGGGTGGTGAAGGCACGGAAAAACCCATAGGAACTGCAGTTCCTGAAAAAACACAGGCTGGATGGTTTTTCCTGAGTCCTGCCGCTGCCGTGGGAGTGCTCGCAATGCTCTGCTGGGCATGCGGGAAAAACCATTGAATTTTTCGGAATAACGGGAATGGACAAAAGCGATTCACAAGTTCATGACGAGATCTGCCGTTCATGCCAGAAGATATCTGCTGCAAGGACCCGCGGGGAGGCAGGGACGCTCATGGCTCAGGAGATCTCCAGATTCACCCTATTCGACCTGCAGGTCATCATGGGGCGGGTGCGGTACGAAGTCCACCGCCTCCCCCCCAGTTACAGGAAGGTCGCTGCACCGTACCTGCTTGGGCAGATAGTCGATGCACACCACAACCTCCTGATGACGTGCGCGAACGGGGGATTTTCCCGCATGGTGCAGCCCATCAGGGATAAGACCGCCTACGAATCCTACTTCGCGATGGTCCCGGAAGGTTGTTTCGTCTTTGATTACTCGAGGGAATACCTCCCCCAGTTCCATTCTCCACGGCACCGCCTGTTCTATTACATCCTTGCCGGTTTCACGATGTTCGTCCTCGAAAAGCCCGGTCATCCTGTCGGCACTCCGTTTCCCGGTAGCCTGGCTGTAAAGGAGAGGAACGGGTCGTATTACTGCCCGGTCAGGGACAAGCAGAAAGAGGTCTTCTTTGCACT
This sequence comes from Methanolinea sp., assembly GCA_033811795.1. Taxonomy (GTDB): domain Archaea; phylum Halobacteriota; class Methanomicrobia; order Methanomicrobiales; family Methanospirillaceae; genus Methanolinea_A. The sequence continues at coordinate 1,655 of JAPXNX010000021.1, forward strand.
GTGCAATTTCTGTCCTGCGAAACAGGACGAGTGATCGTGACCCTCCCGACCCCGGAGGCACTCCCCGGTACCAGGCCTGCCACGTGTATTGAAGGTCATTTCAGTGGCAGGTTATCATGGACGAGAGAACTTACGCCTTTCATCCCGGGCTATTGGTCCTCTGCCGAATGTCCTTTGCCAGCGAGAGAATGGCGCCGATCACACAGATGGCGGCGCTGATGACCAGGATCTTCTGGATCGTGAAGGAGAGGAGGGCGGGATCTACGTCCTGGAGAGAACCTGCATAACCGTACGCAGAGAGGTCCAGGGAGAGGATGATGGCAGAGAGCGAGACCCCCGCAATCGTGCCCAGGTTCTTGAGAGTCGCACTCAGGCTCGAGGCGATGGGAGCTTGTTCCAGTGGGAGGGAACGCATGATCTCTGTCGAGTTGGGGGCAAGGAAGAGTGATATACCCATTGACAGCGGTACGAAGAGGAGCAGTATCATACTTATATCCCGCGCGACGACGGCGAAGCCCAGGAGAAAGAGCGAAAACCCGGCCAGGCCAATCCCCCATGCCGGCAGTACCCTGAAGTTCCACCTGTCATAGAGGATACCCGCAACAGGAGAGCCGACGATGATGATGATGGGTATGACCAGGAAAACGAGCCCGACTCCCAGCGGGTCCATGCCTAACGCTCCCTCGAAGTAGAACGGCCCGACGAGGTAGAGCATGAAAAATGCGAGATATATGCAGGTCATTGACAAATTCGGGAGGGTGAAGTCGGGATCCATAAAAAGGGAGAGGTCAACGAGGGGGCGTGGGCTCTTCCCCTCGACGAGGACGAAGAGGACTAATGTGAGTATGGCGAGGCAGAAAAGAAAGAGAGTCCCCAGTGACAGGATGCGCCCCGAAGAGATCTCTGCAAGGGAGAGGACCAGGAAGACCAGGAACGAGACGAGCGTTGCGGCTCCCGGCCAGTCCATCGAAAAATCCTTTGCAGGACCACCTTCCGGCGGTGAAAAAAAGAGGAAAAGGCTGATGCATGCCACCCCTATCGGGACGTTGATCAGGAAGATGTATTCCCATCCCAGGGATCCCGTGACAATTCCGCCGAGGACCGGGGCTGCGATTGCGGCAGCTGCGGTCGTTGTCCCGATGTAGCTCATCACCCTTCCCTGTTCCCCCGGGCTGGAGGTCTCGTAGAGGATCGCAACGCATATCGAGAAGATCATTGCCGATCCGCCTGCCTGGAGAACCCGGCAGACGACAAGGTCCCATAGGCTCGTCGAAAGCCCGCACGCAAGTGACGAGGTGGTGAAGAGGACGAGCCCGGCAAGAAAAAGCCTGTTTTTTCCTGTGAACTCCGATACCCTCCCGAAAATGAGCAGGAGACTGGTCTCGGTGACAAGATAAGCCGTAAATATCCACTGGGACTGTGCGACGTCAACCGAAAACGCCTTCGTTATAGTCGGAAGCGCTATACCGACGACGATACCGTCGATGACGGCCATTGCGACGGCTGCCATGATAATGACCCGTATCACGGTGGGGCTTTGGCCTGCAGCCGTTCTCTGATGACCTGCGTCTTCGTGCATATTCTCTTGGGAACCGCTAACCCACGGACTCACTGTAAGGATTTTTCCCCAACGAGTAAAAACCCATTCACTGTTCTCACATTCCAGGAGGGAGATCTCCATTGAAAATGCCGGGATTATCCGGGTCTTCACCGTTTTGATCGGTTAAATGGAATTCATTCCAGGCTCGAAAATGAAAAAAAAGTGACAAAACCCCAGATCAAAGTCCCGAAAACCTTCACGATTCAACTCTTTCGTCAAGACCATGAACAGAACGATTCGTCGCGCCCTTTTCCAAGCCGATCGAAAGATGGAGGGGCAAAGGGGATATGAACCGATCGCCACCGCATTCGATCGAGCCGGTCGGAAAAACCCTGGTACCTTTCAGGTTTCCTGCCCCAGTTGCGGGAACTCCGGGCAGCAAGAGAGGGGTGGTTTCATGCGCGATTCGCGAACCTCTCGAGCTCCATCTGCCTGAGCTCCCCCCGCTTAATCTTCCCGGAGAGCGTCTTTGGCAATTCCGCCACGAACTCGATCGCCCTCGGGTACTTGTATGGAGCGGTATTCTTCCGGACGAACGCCTGGATATCCTTGACTAACCTCTCCGATGGCTCGAACCCGGGTTTCAGGACGATGAAGGCCTTCACGATCGTGCCACGGATGAGATCGGGCGACCCGACCACCGCCGATTCCGCAACTGCAGGGTGCTCGATAAGGGCAGATTCCACCTCGAACGGGCCTATCCTGTAGCCCGCGCTCTTGATGATGTCATCGTCCCGGCCAACGAACCAGAAATAGCCGTCGTCGTCCATGCAGGCCTTGTCACCGGTATAGTAGAACCCGTTCACGAACGACTCTGCATTCGCTTCTGGATTGTCGAGGTACCCGACGAATAGCCCCACGGGGCGCGGGTCGAGCTTGATTGCAATCCGCCCCGGCTCTCCCCGGGGGACCGGGTTCCCCTCCTCATCGTGGAGCTCGATGTGCCAGCCCGGCGCCGGCCTCCCCATCGAGCCGGGCTTGACTTTCATCCCGCGGTACGTCCCGATGCAGCATACCGTCTCGGTCTGGCCGTAGCCCTCGGCGATGGGGAGGCCTGTCCCCCCCTGCCAGACACGCACGACCTCGGGATTGAGCGGCTCGCCGGCACTCACGCAGCGGCGCAATTCGCGGAGGTCGAACTTCTCGAGATCCGCGAGGATCAGCATGCGGTAAATTGTCGGGGGGACGCAGAACGTGGTGATCTCGTATTTTTCCATTAGCGGCAGGAGCTCGGTCGCCTTAAACTTGCCGCGTGCATCGTATACGAACACGCACGCCCCCAGGATCCACTGCCCGAAGATCTTTCCCCAGGCGCACTTCGCCCACCCTGTGTCAGAGTAGGTGAAGTGAACGTCGTTCGGGGTCAGGTCATGCCACAGTCCTGCTGTGACCAGGTGCCCGAGCGGGTAGGAGTGGTCGTGCAGCACCATCTTAGGCTCGCCCGTCGTTCCTGACGTGAAATAGATGAGCAGCGGGTCAGTGGAGAGTGTCTTCTTTTCTACCGGCATGCTCACCGAGTGGCGGGAGACAGGGGCGGGATAATGCAGTTCGAGCGGGTAACTGATCCATCCCGGGCGTTCGCCGTCCACGAGGAACCGACAGGAGAGAGAGGGGCACTCATCGGCAATTTCGTCTACTTTTCCTGCATTCTCGAGGCAGGTGATGACCATCTTGAACTTCTCGGCATTCAGTCGGTACCTGATGTCCCTAGGGGTGAGCATCGTGGGGCATGGGCATATCACGACTCCGAGCTTGATCAGGGCTATCATGAACACCCACCACTCGGGGATCCGGGGCAGTATGAGGAGGACTTTATCCCCCTTCTGGATCCCGTACTTGATAAGGATGTTGGCTGCCTGGTTTGAGAGGTTTTTCAGGTCACGGAAGGAGAATTTTTTCTCGCATCCCTCCTGGTTGACCCAGATCATCGCGAGCTTGTTCCTGTCCTTCTCTGCCCACGTATCGATAATGTCGTAGCCAAAATTGAAGTTGCGGGGTACTGCGATCGAGAAATTCCTGCACAGTTCCTCGTAATCTTCGGCAACTGCCGTCGTTTCCTCCATGATATCCTTACAAGATCACTTTTCACGAATTTTAACCTGCCCATTTCCTTTCAGGAAAGGGCCCTGGGACAAGTGATAAAGGTATCCCATCACCATTATCGTTAGCAAAAGGCATGTACTTAAACGATGCCCGGGACTGGGATACGTTCGCTGAAGATTGAAAATATCGTTGCTTCAGGGTCTATTGCCGATTCGATCGATCTTGCAGAAGTCTCGTCCAGGATTGAAAACTGCATGTTGAACAAGAAGAGGTTCCCTGGCGCAGTCTTCCGCCTCGAAAACCCGAAAGTGGTCTCCCTGATATTCTCCTCGGGCAGGGTCGTTCTCACCGGCCTCCGGGAAAGGGAGGCGCTGGACGAGGCACTCGCCAAGATCGTCCGTTCGCTTAAAGAAGCGGGAGTTGCAGTCCATTCTCATCCGGCCGTGGCTATCACCAACATCGTCTGCTCGTACGATATCGGGAAGAGCATCAACCTCAACAGGCTCGTGGTCGCCCTGAACATGGAAAACATCGAGTACGAGCCTGAACAGTTCCCAGGCCTCGTCTTGCGCTTGAAAGACCCGAAGATCGTCGCACTTCTCTTCTCTTCAGGAAAGATCATCCTGACAGGCGGTAAGAACATCGACGAGATCGAGAGGGGTGTCGCCATGCTCGAACAGACCCTCGAGAGGGTATCCTGATCTCACCAGAACCTGCGGGTACGGATGTAGTTGCGCTCTGCCTTTATTATCTCGGCGTAGAAAGCGTTTCCCTCGGCCAGGGTCGAGAGGATCCGCGAGGCATTTTCAGGTCCGACCCCGCGTGCAGCAAGCGCTGTCACTGCCCTCTTTCCGCTCGAGAGGACAAGGTTGGCATTTTTCAGGAGCCGGATCTCGACGGCCCGGTCCTCCTCGCTCTTCTTTTTCTTCGATGCCTGTGCGATAAGCGGCTCTTCCCACGGCTTGAGGACCGCGATCAGCCTTGCCTGGCAGAGGGGGCAACGGGGTGGATCGGGGACGCGGCTGACCACGGTCCGGGACTTCCACTTCCTGCAGTTCATGCAGGCGAGGATGACCTCCTGCTGGTCCAGGCGACGCTTGAGCGTCGCAATCACAGCCTGGTCCGCGGCAGGGGGAGGGATCATGTCGCGAGAGGAGAAGAGGCCCGAGGCCCCGATCAGGCTCTGGTGCGAGATCGCGACCCTGATGTTGCCCTCCCGCACGAGTGAGACGACCCGGGATGCGGCGGGAACGTCCATGTACACCGAGAAGAGCTCGCGGAACGTCTCTTTCTGGACGACCGTCCCCTCGAACGTCTCGACCAGGCGGGAGAGAGAGATCCTCTCGTAGTCTGCATCCGGGTCGATGGCCCCGAACTTCTTTGCCACCTGGACCATCTTCCACTTGAAGAGCGCAGTCCTCTTCAGTGCAAGCTGCAGGATCCCTTCCAGGTGGGGCGGTTCGAGGGAGAGCAGGGCCTCCTTCACATCGGCTGCCTTCACGGCCGGTGGCAGGCGGAGGAATATCCTGTAGGCATCGATCTCGATCCCAACGGTCGTCCCGAACCGGGCCGAAAGCAGGATGGAGAGGACGCGGGCGAGGGCCTCGTTGGCCTTGTGACCGGCGCATACGTTGCAGACGACTCCATCCGGGACGTTCTCGAGGGAGATCAGCGTGTCGTCCGGGACAGGTGTCCGGTTCCGGTCCATCTCCCCGAGGAACTTCGCAGCGAAGGCGGACGGTCCCGTCCCCGCGGCATAGGACGCAAAGTCCCTCGTCCGCCTGAGCTCTGCAACCTCCCGGGCGATGGAGAAGGGGACCGGTATCTGCTCGCCCTCCCAGGAGGGGATCTCCCCCTTCACCTTCCGCGCAGGCTCAACCGTGATCCTCCCTTCCCCGATGTCGAGGACCCTCCAGAGCTGCCCCTTCGTAACGAAGACGACGCCAGTATGGATGAATCCCGCAACGAATGACTCGTCAAGGGTCCCGACGGTCTTGCGCGAGACCATGTCGAAGACTGTCACCTTGCGCTCGTCGGGTATCATGGAGAGATTCCCGGAGAGGTACCTGCGGGACCGGCCTGCGGAACGGACCAGGTCGCCGTCGAGCCTGACGAGGTGATGTTCTGCCATCTGGGCGCAGACCTCGTCGACCAGTGGTCCTGCATCGAGGAACGGGTAACTCCTCCCGACAATCTCCTTTATCTTCAGACGGGGGATTTCGCGGTATTCGACCGCAAGGGCAGCGACCTGGTTCGCGAGGACGTCGGCGGCGTTGACGTGGACTTTCACCTCCTCGATCTCCCCTGCGTGCGCCCGCCGCGCTATCACGAGCGACTCGAGCAGGTCATCGAAACCCGTGGAAAGGACGGTTCCCCGGGACACCGCATCCAGCTGGTGCCCGGCCCTCCCGGCACGCTGCACCAGCCTCATCACTTCGCGGGGCGACCCGAACTGGACCACGTGCTCTATCCGCCCGATATCGATCCCGAGTTCCATCGAGGACGTCGCGATGAGGCAGCGCACGTCACCCTTTTTGAACCTTTCCTCCGCTTCGATCCTAACCTCCTTGGAGAGCGACCCATGGTGGACCTCGACGTCCCCCCTCCGGTAAAGGTAATGGCCGAGGGCCTCGGCGGTCACCCGGGTGTTCACGAAGACGAGGGTGGAGGAGTGCTGGTCGATCGCCCGGGACACCCACTCGCACTGCGATTCGAAGGAGTCCCCTGCAAACTCCACGCTGATGTCAAGGCTCTCTGCGACCGGGACGGAGACAACCGAAAAATCCCTCTTCCCGCAGAGGAACCTACCGATATCCCCCGGGTTTCCGATCGTCGCCGAGAGGCCTATCCGCTGGAACTCTCCCGAATACTCCAGCACCCGCTCGAGCGCCACGGCAAGCTGGGCCCCCCGCTTGCTCCCCGCGAGCTCGTGGATCTCGTCAACGACGACGTACCTGACGGCCGCAAGGTGCTTCCTGATCACCCTACCCATCAGGAGGGCCTGGAGCGTCTCGGGAGTCGTGATGAGGAGGTCCGGAGGTGAGAGGGCCTGTTTCCTCCGCTCTGCCTGCGAAGTGTCCCCGTGACGGACCCCTATCGAGAAGCCGAGGTTACTGCACCACCACGAGAGGCGGGAGAGCATGTCCCTGTTCAGTGCTCGGAGCGGCGTGATGTAGAGGGTGGTTATCCCCCCGCCCTTTCCTGCGAGCATCGCATCGAAGACAGGTATCATGGCGCTCTCTGTCTTTCCCGTCCCTGTTGGTGCGATGAGGAGGAGGTTTTTTCCCTCCCGCACGAGAGGTATCGCCGCCTCCTGGATCTGAGATAACCGGGTAAACCCCCTGGCACGGACGAGCTCTCTCACCCGCGGATCAAGGCTCTGTATCGTCTCCATTCTCCTCCAGGAGAGATAAGGGGCCGAGATAGGTCCCGTCGGACAGGAAGAGCTCCGATGTCGAGGGATCGATGCAGCGGGAGAGCGGGCTTATCGGGTTTTGCATCATGCGATGGATGTCATACCCTGCGAGTTCGCAGAATGCAGGCATGAAGAGCACCCGGGTCCCCCGGCCGCACTTCTCTGCACCCGCGGGAAACTGCAGGCAGGTGTCGCTTGCCTCTGCGAGCAGGTATCCCGGTGCCCGGAGGGCGCAGCCCACCTCGTCCTGCACCGAGACCATGACGTGGTGGTGTCCGGACACGACCAGGTGGCCGCGGAGGGCCGGGTTTGGGTACGTGTGGCCATGGAGGTACCCAACTCCATCGACGAGCGCCCCGTCGCGGGGGAGCGCCTCGCCGGGACGAAGAAACTCCTCGATACCGGGGTCGTGGTTTCCCGGGACAATGAAAAATGAGATTTCCGACCGGATCTCTTCGAACAACTCCGCTATTTCCCGTATTTCCTGCCGCGTTGTGAATGGGATGCCATGCTTGATGTCTCCCACGAGTACGAGCGTGTCCGGCCCTGCTGACTCGATACAGGCAACGAGCCGGTCGATCCTCTCCCTGCTCTGGCTCCTGATATGGACCCCGTGGCTGGAGAGGGACGACTCGATTCCCAGGTGCAGGTCCCCTGCCACGAGGACTCTCTCCTCGTTCTCGATAACCAGGGCCGGGCCATTCGCGACGAATTCCAGTTTCATAAGAGCTTAAACATACCCCTGCTCGGCTGGTAACACTCATCGTCCCTGCAGAGCGCCTCTACTGCGGCATGCACGTCCTGGGGGGTGAGGCCCCGGCCCGCTGCTCTCTTGACAATCTCGTCGATGGAGATGCCTGTCTTTCCTACGTGTTCCTTCATTATCGCAAGGACTATGGACGCTGGATCGACTTCTGACTGTTCCGGCGGAATCAGGGTCTGCACCCCGGCCACCGCCTCTTTCACGACACCGGCAAGGGAACGCAGGCGTTCGTGATCGAGGCCGTACGACGTGACGAGGGCCCTGGCCAGGGGATCGTCCTTTCCGGACCGGAGCGCTTCTTCGATCATCGCGAGGCGATCCAGGGTTGTCTCTGCCGTCCTGAGCACCCATACATCCCTCGTGTAACGATCCACTGCCCGGACGTCGAGGACTTTGATGATGCAACGGGCAGTCCGGCCTGCCCCTGCAAGGAACGGCTTTCCGATGACCGTGACAAAGCACGGTGTTTCGAGCGAGCACAGGGTGGTCCGTGCATCTGCCGAGTGGGGATCTGCCTGGAGGGAGAAGGCCCCGGTCGGGTCAGCCATCCTGGCGTGGACAGTCTCGTTCCCGCACCCACGACATTCGAGCAAGGCCCCGGAACAGAAGACTAGGGAGAGGACGGCACCTCCCGGTGTGAGTACGGCAGGTTCGACCAGGTCTTTCCCTGGGAACTGCACTGCCGCCGCATTGAACTCTGCAGCAAAAACCCTCTGGAACATCATGCCCTGGTAGTCATCGCGATTGATTGGCCGAAAATTCCGACCTTGTACACAGTATGTTTGCCTGCAATGCTCATATCCATATTCATGGCAGGAGCGGGTATTTCGCACCCGGGGCTTGCATGCCACAGGGACATTCGGAAAAGACGCCGGACTTGAATAGAACGAGGGTTGCCAGGGGTGTCCGGGAATGCGCGAAGTGGTGAATCGTTCCCGGAACACAGGACTTTTTACAGTGACGGATCTCAAAATAGAGTTAGGATTGTCCATTTTTACCAATAGTTTTATATATGGTCGCTTACTCCACTCACTGTACAGGGTTTATATGAGGACAAAAGGGCTCGCATGTTTCGTAATACTGAGTCTTATCGTTGCCAGCTGGGTCTCAGCTTCACCGTTACTCGCACCGGTTTCTCTCCCAGGAGAGAACTTGGGTGTGCCTGACCAGAAGATAGGCCCGGTTGCAGGACAAGGCCAGTGGGGGGTGCAGGGAAGTACACAGGCAATTCCCCTGCAGTTTGTAAAGAATGCAGGACAGAGCGGGGGTGATATCGAATTCATTGTCCTCTCGGATGGTGGATCGCTATTCTTCTCGCCGTCAGGGGTGACGATAAAACTGGTGACGCCCGAGGGAGGTACTTTCCAAACAACCGGGCTTGCCTATTCTTTTCACGGAGCAGACCCGGACCCGGAGATCATAGGTCTCCATCCGGGGGAAAGCAGAGTGAACTTCCTGGTCGGAAAGGACCCCTCGTCGTGGTACACGAATGTTCCCAATTACGGTTCGATCGTTTACAGGGACCTCTACCCGGGCATCGATCTCGAATATTCCGGAACTCCTGACGGAATAAAGAGCACCTTCACGGTGGCACCCGGTTCGTCGCCGGACTCGATCGTCCTCGAATACCGGGGGGTATCCGGCCTTTCCCTGACGGAGGAAGGGGTACTGCAGGTCCACACCCTGGCGGGAGACCTGGTCGAATCCCCGCCAATCTCCTACCAGGTAATCGACGGCCAGTTCGTCCCGAATAGCGCCTCGTTCGTACTTCTCGGCAATGACCGGGTAGGCTTCTCGACAGGACCGTATGACCCGGACTACCCGCTCGTTATCGACCCGGTCATGAAATACGGGATCTATCTGAGGGGCACCGGCCTTGCATACGGCCGGGCAATTGCAGTTGCCCCGGATAAATGCGCGTATATCACCGGCGAGACATTCCCTGCCCCATATTCCCCGCATGGGAATGCTGTCGGGCCCCTTGGAGGCGGCAGGGATGTTGTTGTCACAAAGATCAACCCGGAGGGGACTTCTCCTCTCTACGTCACCTACATCGGGGGAAGTGGAAACGAGACTGGGCTTGGGATCAAGGTCGATCCTTCGGGGAATGCTTATGTCACAGGTGTGACAGATTCCCTGGATTTCCCCGTCAGGGACGCACTCCAGGGCAGCCTGGCAGGTGATACAGATGCATTTGTCCTGAAGCTCTCACCGAACGGTTCGGAGCCTGTCTTCTCCACGTACCTGGGGGGAGAACGTCCTGACTCTGGAAACGCCCTGGCCCTCGACAGATTCGGAAACATCGTCGTTGCCGGCGATACATCGTCCTTCTCCATGCCCGACGTGGCTCACCCGACCCACACGTCTTACGGCGGAAACCAGGATGCCTTTGTTCTCAAGTTGACGGGTGACGGGAAGGAGATACTTTATTCTGAATATATCGGTGGGAAGCAGATTGACGCCGGAAACGGTGTTGCAGTCGACCGCGACGGAAATGCGTACGTGACAGGTGAGACGACCTCGACAGATTTTCCCGTCACGGCAAATGCATACCAGCGAACGCTTGGCGGAGGGGTATGGAGTGATGCATTCGTCACGAAGGTGAGCCCCGGAGGGGATATATTCATCTATTCAACGTACCTCGGCGGGTCTCAGATCGACGTGGCGCATTCCATCGCTGTCGATTCATACGGGCATGCCCACATCACGGGGTCGACGATTATGAATGTGTTTCCAGTGAAGAACGCGTTCCAGCCTATATCGGGGGGGGCAATGGATGCTTTCTACAGTTGCCTCTCCCCAGATGGCAGCGAGCTTGTCTATTCCACCTACCTGGGCGGTTCCTGCAATGACTGGGGGGCCAGCATCACGGCAGACAGCTACAACACGATATTCATCACCGGGTCGACCTCTTCAATCGATTTTCCGGTCGTCAAAGCATATCAGTCGCACATCGGGTATGGTGACCCCAAGTCCTCCGATGCCTTCGTGGCAAAGTTCTGCCCAGGGGAGACCAGGCCAGAATACCTGACGTTCCTGGGGGGCGAAGGGATTGATAAGGGTGCAGGCATTGCGACTGACGGGAGGGACGGCGCTTACATCACGGGATTCACGGACTCTCCGAACTTCCCGGTATCAGACCCCTATCCCCCCGAGTTCGAACCAAAAGGGGGACAGGGTGGGTTCGTCTTCGTACTGAGGGACGATGCCTGTCTACCCTGCGAGCTCCCGGTCGCTAACTTCACCGCTAACCAGACACAAGGTTACGCCCCGCTC
>JAPXNX010000022.1:0-12741 GCA_033811795.1 Methanolinea sp.
CAACATAGAACGCAACTCCAGCAATTACAACAACCGCAATGACAAGGAGGATGATCCAAAAAAAAGATGGTTTATCTGCCATATTTCTACAATCTCACGTGATTTCCGCTGCTAGTTCCGGTGTTGCCGGAATCCATTGATAGAATGTAGCTGATGTCCCGTCAGCACCCTGTACCACTCCCTCAAATTGGTACACGGGGATGAGATATGGCAGCGTCTTCGTTTGGGTCTCACCGATATATCCTATCTTAATCGAAGTCACGGTGGCCTTCTGCGGATCTTTCATGCCGCTGGGAATAACAATACCTGACTTCTTGAGGTTCATGATTGCTTCGTCAGGTGTTATCAGAGGATATTCCTTAAATGGTGTATAACCGGTCCACTTTTCGAATATGGATAATACTGTCCCATGAACGCCGATTTCGACACGGAACTGGTCTGTGAGTAAGGAATATCCATTCATTTCATGAGAATAATCCACATTAATTGATTCCCAACATTTGCTGGGTGGATCGCCTGTTAAAAATCCTTTGTTGTGCGTTATATCGTAAAATACTGCATTTTCGGGTCTCAAATTCCGTGTAGCAAGAAAGGAGTCGGCAATTTTTCGTGCCTCTTCGTCACTGGGAAGATTTTTTTCAATGGTCGCTTCATCGTACCCTGACTGTTCAGAGTTATTTTTATAATTCACCACACCTGACGATAGCTCTGCATCTAATTGATATTTGTCATTTTGAACAATGATATATCCAGATTCTTCCTTTGCTTCTCCGCGAATGCCTATTTCGTTTGCCATACGATGAAATTCTTCTCGGTCAATCCCGCGTATAGCGGTATATACCATGATTTTTTCCGGAACCGTGGAGATTGTTGCATTCACCGCTAGATTAGGTACAGGTCTTGTCCCTTCGATTAGGTCCCTGACTTCAATATTTAATGCACTTACGTTATTGGGAGAATGAAATTCATTGGAATAGAATCTCATCAGAAATAACGTACTGGCAAGAAATATTCCCACAATTCCAATAATAAATACTTTTTGCATTAATGTCATAATATCACCTCATCGTTTTCAACAATACTCCTTGGTAATTATTCAGCGTAACTATCCGGCCTGGCAAGTGAACAGTGATAGGGACGAAAGGGATTCCCCTCACTGCACAAGCAAGGGCCGTCAATAGAGATTGATTGTGTTTTTGGCTCTTCGCCGTTATTCATGAGCAATCGAGTGCTAGCGGGGGCTGTTGTTCCCACACCCCCGGGCAGGATTGCCCACCCGAGTCACTACGTGCAATAATAGTATCGGCATAATGGGTTTTCTCCTGTTGTCCCTGGCCGCAGCCATGACCCCTCCTTTTTTCACATCGCCTCACTAACTCTTCTGCCTAGGTGCATCGTCGCATGACCACCATTGTCCGCGAACTTGATCCAGCCGAGTTCCCCCTCGCCGAGCAGGTCTGGACCCACTACAGAGGGCAGAAGGCAGACCCGAAAAACGAGCGCATCTTCGGTGCATTCGTCGACGGAAAACTCGCTGCGACCGCCCGCTGCACCCGCCACCCCGATGGCCTGGAGATGGACTGTGTCTTTGCCCTCGACGAGTACAGGGGCCAGGGGCTCGCGCGGAAGGTCGTCGAGGAGCTGCTCGCTGCGTGCGGGAAGGATAAGATTTACATCCACTCGACGCTCGTGCTCAGGCAGTTCTACGGCTCGCTCGGGTGGAGGCCAATCGGCGAGAAGGAGATGCCGCAGACGATCCGGGACCGGTTCATCTTCTGCTTTGGGGAGATGGAGGGGTGCAACGCGATACCGATGGTGCGGGAAGGGAAGTGAAGACTCCGGATTTTTTGCTGAATACGCTGTCAGGGACTTGAACATGCATGAAAAATTTCCCTTTTAGGGCAATTCAGCATCCCGTGCTTCAAGAGAAACAGGCATAGTGCCCACCCAAAAAAGAGATTTACACCGTTGTATATGGCGGCGACTGGTTCCTGCAGAGGAAGTCGAGTGCAGTCCACCCGTACTCGACCGGTGCGAACCGGGACCCGACGTGCGTCTCATTCTTGAACCGGACAAGCCAGGACCCATCGATCTGCCCGGCGATCTGGACTGCCACCTACTGGGGCGTAATGATATCATCGGTACCGGCGAGAAGCATGACGCTCTTGTTGATCCCGGAAAGGTCATCCCAGGTGCCGTTCCATAGCAGGTTGGCAGCCGCCTCTCTCCGGACACCGGCGGGCTCCGAAGCGTTCAATGCTGTTGCCTGGATAAGATCGAAGAGAACCCGGGTCTCGGGAATACGAACGCTGTAGGTAGCGGATTCGAGGATCAGCTTTTGGACGCGTTCGGGGTGGTCGATGACCAGCTGCTGGCCGATCGAGGACCCCATGGACGCTCCGTACACGTTCATGCTATCGTACCCGAGAGCGGTTATCAAGGCGGCGGCATCGTCCGAGTAAAGTGACATGGTCGGGGGTACATCGTTGTCGCTGCTGTAACCCATCCCTCTGTGGTCGTAGATGTACACGTGGCAACGGGTAGCAAGGATGCCGAGGAACGACTCATTATAGAAATGGTCCATCGTGGCACCGAACCCATTGAGCATCAGGATGGGTTCCCCAGAGCCGAACTCGCGGTATCCCAGCCTGACCCCGTTCACTTCCACGTACTGGATCGGCGTCCCGTTAATTGAGACGCTGGGGACCGGAGTAATTCCCCGGCAGGTATCTATACAGCCTTGGCAATTCCGGCCGGCCAGCCCGTTCTGAGTAACGGTCGTGCACCCGGCCGCAAGGACGAAACATAGGATGATGGCGATTGTCAGGATGGACACAGGAGTCTTTTGCATGGAACTAACTACCTCACTGAAGTTGACACACAGAGAATAATGAAGTGTAATACCAGTAACAGGTTTTGATGGCAACGGACCCCCTGCAACGTATGGCACGGATGGATCACGTAATATCTTCGTTCAAAACGCAAGTTCCACCCTTACTCCACTTTTTCTTTCAACCAGACCAAATCCTGGAAAACGCGTCTCCTGCATCTTCCCATCCCCTCTCATCACCCCCCGCGTGGACTTCCCTGTCTTCCTGGTTAACAAGGCCTGCAATAAATATACCGATGAGCACCCTGGAATCACCGCCACGAACGCCAATTCTCTCCCCTGGTTGACCTTTGCGTTGCAGCTACCGGATGATAACAGGGCCTGGCTTGGAGGGGGCGATGGTTGACTGGAAAGCAGTACATGGACGAAAACCAGGAGCCGGAGCGAAAAGTGCCGCACAGATGTTCCGCTCCAAAAGCTCCCTTGCACATTTCAACCGCATTTCTGTGCGACCGTAAAATTAACTGGTTCAAGGGCTCAGTTTACAAATTGGATTGAGATTTTATACAGTGCGTGGCTCCTGATCTATATCAACTGGGAAAAAATTCGGAACTATTCAGATCGGTCAATGAACAGTGGTTGGGATGAATGGGGCTCCCGTCCTGGTTCGACCGTGCTTCGCGTGCGGCAAGCCAATCATTCTGGTGGCCATTCTCCGTCTGGAGGGTTGCTATTCCCTGGTGCCCATCTGTTGATCGATTATCTCGTATGTTTTCCTCGAATAGTAGGTCACCCACACCTCGACCCTGTCAGCCCCCTCTCCCCGGCCCCCTGCGATGCCGCTTCGTCGAGGATGGCTGGGTCACGCTAGTGAATAAGATCTCAGGAACATGCTGCCAACACTCTCTCCGATCGTCGGAGAAAAGAACCAGCAGAGCAGCTGCAAGGGCCGCCTCTCCAGGCACTCCCTTGCACCCCGGCCAGGTGCTGCTCCCTGTCCGCCCGGTGGGCCAAACATTATCCCTTCCCAAGAGCGAAGTAGGATGAGTGAAGCGGTGGTTCATGGACCTCGAAGAGTTGCTCCAGGAGAAAAAAGGAGAGATATTGGAGATAGCATCGCGGTACGGTGTCCCCGATATCCGCGTGTCCCGCTCCGTCGCAAGGAAAAGTGCTACGGAGACGAGCGATATAGATCTCCTGGTAACGCTCGAGCCCGGTTGCACGCTCCTTGACCTCGGAGGGCTCGCTTACGAACTGGAAGGACCTTTCGGGAGACGCATCGATGCCGTCACGCACCATTCCTTGAGGAAGGAAGTGCGGGACAGGGTGGAGAGCAAAGCCATCCCCCTATGAGAGGCGATTCGCTCCGGTCCGAATCCGGGGAAGAGTGAAACGATCCCGGGGGGAGCAACGGGGAGGGACGACGAGACCGCGAACGGCCCTTGGGCATGTCTCTCCCCCGGCCCTTTTCGCGACAGCCGTGAGGGGGGCCTGTCCCGCTCCCACCAACCCCCTACAGGATCTCCCTTACCCTCCGCTCTGCAACGGCGCAGTACTTCTCCGAGATGTCGATCCCGAGGTAGACGCGGTTCAGCTTCTTGGCCACGACGCAGGTCGTCCCTGTCCCTGCGAACGGGTCGAGGACGACGTCGCCCTCGTAGCTGAAGAGCTTGAGCGCCCGGGCGACGAGCTCCTCGGGGAACATGGCCGGGTGGTCGTACTCCTTCATCCGCCTCTCGGGACCGATCGACCAGCGTGCGACCACCCACTTCTTGAACTCATCGGCCGTGATGTCAGCCCGGTCGGGTGAGCCCGCTTTTTTGAGGTCGCCCTTGGAAAAGACCTCGAGGAACTCCCAGGTGTACTTGAGGTAGGGGTTGCTCGGGCTCTTCCAGCTCCCCCAGGCCGTATACTTGCAGTTGTAGTTGTTCTTCTCCCAGAGGATCTCGCCCTTCCAGATCAGGTGGCGGTCCATGAAGTACTGCGAGACGATGTGGTGGCTCGGGATGTAGTCGGAGAAGAGCGGCTGGACGTTGACGACGATCCTCCCCCCGTACTTGAGGACACGGATGCACTCGTCGAAGACCGCGAAGAGCTTGGCGAAGTACCGCTCCCAGTCGACGCCGTCCTCGGTCGTGTCGTACCCGAGCCCGAAGTTGTACGGCGGCGACGTGACGATGATGTCGATGCACTGCGGGGGGAGCCCCTGCAGCACGGACACGCTGTCCCCGGCGATGACCCGGTTCCGGAACTCTCCCGGCAGTTCCTGGTTCTCCGGGGAAAACCCGTGGTCGGCCGCGTAGAACCACGGCCCCCTCTTCCGGACCCTCTCCTTCCTCCCCCGCACCTTCCGCTCCCGGTTGTAAGTGGCGTAGATGCGCTTCCCTCCCCGGATCCCGTAGCTTCCGACGGACTCGAGCCGGTCGAAGAGCTCCTGGAACATCCGGTGCATGCGGGAGAGATCGCCGCCCGGCCTGTCCCCGCCCCGGAGGAGGCCCCGGGCCTCCTCCTCGAAGGCGGCGAGATCGAGGGAGTGGACATAAAACCGGAAGGCCTGCCCGTCCGCCTCGAAGAAGAACCCGTTCTTCTTTTCTCCGATCGCATCGAGGAGGGCCTTCTCATCCACGGAGAGCGGGGAGTCGAGCGGGAGGGATACCAGGAGGTAGTCTGACTTATCGGCGCGGTCGCCGCCTGCAGCGTCGGCTCGGCGGGGCATCCCGTACTCACCTCTCCTTTCTTAGCATGAAAACACTCATGGTACCTCTGGCAACAGGCCCGACGCATGAAAATGCCGCAGCATTTTCATAAGAAACTGCATTTGCGGTTTTCATCAGGGGGGTCTGTGAACCCAGGTTATCATGCGAGTCCCGGATAAGCGGAACTTGCTCGTGCATCTTCGAATCTCCCATGGTACATCCCCCGTTCACGCGGCAAAAGACCTCGAAACGGTGGGTTTCACGGCGGAGTGGTATGCCATTGGGGGTAAGCGACACGGACCCCCCTCATCCCCGCCACTCGTCCTGGAACGTGCAGGACGCTCCGGCGTCCTGGGTCACCGCGGGCCGTTTCTCGAGCATCTTCATCGCCTTTGCGAGCCGCGCCTTCAGCCTCGTGTTCTCCACCTCGAGACGGCGCACCCTGCGGTGGAGCGGTTCCGTGCCGCCGGCCCCGCAGAGGCTCGCGATGTAGTTCTTCAGGAACCGGTCGGCACGGTTCTCCTTCCGCGGGACCCACCGGAACTCGACCTCGAGGTCCTTTTTGGCGATCAGGTCCTGGACCTGGGCCTTCTTCCGGGCATAAGTCGCAGGCCGCCGGGGCGTGGCTGCGCCGAGGTGCCAGACCACGACCTGGCTGTCGGTGTGGATCCGGGCCCGCGAGTGCTCAGGAAGGTTCTCTAGGGCCAGGATGACGGCATTGAACTCGGCGTCGTTGTTGGAGGCGCCCCGCTCGTAACTGAGGAAGACCTCTTCGCCGGGGAAGAGGGCGATGCTGTGGCCTTCGCCGCTCCCGTCCACCATGATCTCGCAGGGGGAGATCTCCCGCCCGGCACCGGAATCCTGCATGCGGGAACCGGGGGGAAGAAAAGGGACAGATCGTGTTTCGCCATAGGGAGGGAGCGTGCATGGGGTGACGACGTGTTCACCCCGGGGGTGAAGGGCAGCACCGCCGTGATCTGCACGCTCCTCGCTCATTCCCACCTGAAAAAGAGGTTGCATCTCCACTCTATTTAACCATTTTGTTTATGGTTCGGGATTCCGGCCAGTAATAACCCATGGTTTTTCGATCCATGCAAGTAAAAAAGAGAAAAATATATTCTGCGAAATCGTGAAAAAATTGGCCCTTCTTTACGATACTGCGATTACCGGACGATCTTCGTGATCGGGATCTCCAGGATGTCCTCTGCCCCGGCGGCCTTGAGACTCGGGATCAGGGTATTGACGTCCCGCTTGTTCACGACGGTCTCGACGCTATAGTAATCGATCCCGTGGAGACGGCTCACAGTGGGGCGTTTCAGGGCAGGAAGCGCGGCAATCACGTTCTCCATGGACCCGGCGGGGACGTTCATAGAGAGGAGGACCTGCCGCCTGGCCTCGATCACCCCGAGCAGGAGGGTCACTATCTCCTCGATCGCCCGCCTCTTCTCAGGGTCCTCGAAACTCTCGCGGTTCGCGATGATCACCGTGTAGGACTCCATGATCTGGCCGATGACCTTGAGGCCGTTCCTCCGGAGGGTGGACCCGGTCTCGGTGAGGTCCACGACGACGTCCATCAGGTCCGGGACCTTCGCCTCGGACGCCCCGTAACTCGGGAAGACCCGGACCGGGATGCCAAGCCTCCCGAAGTACTCGCGGGTCAGTTCCGGGTACTCGGTCGTCACCCGGCTGTCGGGGCGGATCTCCCGCGCGTCGTCGATAGGCTCGTCCCTGTGCACAGCGACCACGATCCGGACCGTGCCCTCGCCGGTCTTGCTGTAGTTGAGCTTGGCGACCTCGCGGACGCGGGCACCCGTCTCCCTCACCCAGTCGAGGCCCGTGATCCCGAGGTCGAAGTACCCCATCTCCACGAACCGCGGGATCTCCTGGGGCCGGAGGATCTTCACCCTGCTGATGCGGGCGTCCTGGATCACCGGGTTGTAGTCCCGCTCGGTCCGCCTGACCTCGAGGTCAGCGTCGCGGAATAGGAGGAACGTCTGCTCCTCGAGGCTTCCCTTCGGGAGTGCGATATGCAGCATGCCTTCTCATATTGGACCCCTGAAGGAAAAAAGTCCGCGGGTGGGACGGGGCCCGGCCAGGGAGAACTCTGCCGGGTCGCAGTGCCGGGGATACGCATTCCCGGTGAAAATCGGTTCAGTCGAAGGTGTGAACGACCAGCCCGGAGAGGAGCTTGGGTTCGAACCACGTCGACTTGGGCGGCATTATCCCGCCGGCGTCCGCGATCGCGAGCACTGTCTCGACCCGCATTGGCTGCATCGCGAACGCAGCGGCGTACTTTCCGCTCGTGACCATGGCCATGAGGTCCGAGAGCGGCCGGGCGCCTCCGAGGTACTGGAGCCGCGGGTCGCGGCGCGGGTCCGAGATCCCGAGGAGCGGTCCGAGCACCTCCCGCTGGAGGAGGGAGACGTCTAGGGAATCGATCATGTCGGCGCCGTCCTCCCGCGGGCGGGAGCACTCAAACCATTTCCCCTCAAGAAATGCGTGGAAGACGTGGGAGGATTCCGGCCTGGCAGTGCGGGGATGGATGTGGAACGCCCGGGCATCTATCGCCCCGCATTGCTCGACCGAGAACCTCTCCCCGAGCCGCTGGAGGAACTCCCCGGCGCCCATCCCGGCCAGGTCCGTGACGAGCCTGCTGTACCCGTGGATCTTCACGCCGTTGTGCGGGAAGAGCACTCCCAGGAACCGGGCCGCTTCGGGTGTCAGGCGCCCCTCCACCCTCCTCTTCTCGGCGACGTTGACGGCAGACTTCGCCCGGTGGTGGCCATCGGCGATGTACAGGCGGGAGACAGGTCCAAACGCCTCCTCGAGCGCGGAAAGGTCCCGGTCATCGGTTACCCGCACGATCCTGTGGACGGTCCCGTCGGCGGCGGCGACTTCAGCGTCCACGCCCCGTGCCTTCCGCCAGAGCGCGTCGAGGGTGGCGGAGATGCCGGTCTGGTCCACGTAGAGAAGCACGACAGGACCGGTATGGGCCCCAACTGCATCTATGTGCCTCGTCCGGTCCTCCTCTTTCTCCACGCGCGTGAGCTCGTGCCTGCGGATGGTGTTCTCCTCGTAGTCCCGCGTCGCGACGGTGCAGCAGAGGCCGAGGAAATCGTTGCCGTTGCCTGTCACCCGGTAGAGGTACATGCCTGGTGACCCGTCGCGGGAGAGGATCCCGCCGCGCAGGAACCGGTCGAAGTTTTCGCGGGCGCGTGCATAGACCTTCCTGTCGAAGGGGGGGACCCCGGTCAACTCGGCATCCGGCCGGCTGATACGCAGGAAACAGAACGGGTCGTCCCGGATGGCTGCCGACGCCTCTTCCCTGGTCACCACGTCGTAGGGGACCGCTGCGACCCGCGGCGCGAGAGCAGGGACGGGGCGAACAGCTGCGAAACGATATATCTCCACCATTTCAGGGGGTCTCCCTCAGACATTCTCCTTCGCAGTATATTAGAGCAATGAAGGCCAACGGTAGAGCAATGAGGGTCAACGAGACTCTGCAAGGTCACATGCTCCATGAGATAACGATCCGCAGGGCAAGACCGGGCGATATCCCTGATATCGCCCGCATCGAGCAGGAATCGTTCCCCGATCCATGGGATGCAGCAGTCCTGGCCGAGACGCTCGCCCTCCTTCCCGAGACCTTTTTCGTCGCGACGGCCGGGGGCAGGGTAGCCGGGTTCGTCGCCGGGGGGCTCGAGGACACGGGGGAGGAGGTCTACGGGCACATCTGCAACATTGCCGTGGACCCGGCCTTCCGCAGGAAGGGGATCGCACGCCGCCTCGTCGTGCGTGAAGAGCAGCAGTTCGCTGTCAGCCTCGCTACTGGCATCCAGCTTGAGGTCAGGGTCTCGAACAAGCCGGCCCAGGCCTTCTACAGGAGGCTCGGTTACCGGACGGTCTTCCGCATCGCCGGTTACTATGCCAACGGCGAGGACGCGATTGTCATGATGAAGTGGTTTGGGTAGAGGCCTTACCGCCCGAGCGCCTTGTGGGCCCGCGCGAGGTGCTGGGCGGCGAGCGCCCCGAGCAGCGAGAGTTCTCCGGCCAGGACGCCGGCGGCAACGATCTCGGCGAACTTCCTTGCATGGGTCCCCGGCGGGTCGCCGCCCCCCGCGACCCCAAGCAGCGAGAGGCACTCGGCCTGGGTCTCGATGCCGGTCCCCCCGCCCACCGTCCCGAGGGGGAGGTCGGGCAGGGTGACGGCGACGTACACGCCACCTTCGGCAGGCTCGGCGGTCGTCACCGCAAGGCTCCCCTCTGCAACGTGGGCCGGGTCCTGCCCGCACGCGATGAAGAGGGCGGCGACGATGTTCGCAGCCTGGGCGTTGAACCCGAGTGAGCCTGCTGCCGCAGACCCGACAAGGTTCTTGCGCATGTTCACCTCGACGAGTGAGGGGGTGTCAGTCTTGAGGACCGAGGAGACGAGGTCGTCGGGGAGGAAGACCCCTGCAGCAACGCCCCTGCCACGCCCGCGGACGAGGTTGACGGCGGCAGGCTTCTTGTCAGAGCAAAGGTTCCCCGAGAGCGCGACGAGGCGGGCCCCTGTCGCGGCGCTGATCACTCCTGCGGCCTTCTCGCTCGCGATGGTGGCCATGTTCATGCCCATCGCGTCCTTCGTGTCGAACTCCATCCTGACGAAGACCGACGTCCCGACGACGGTGCAGGCAGCGCCGAGGAACTTGCCGTGCGACGTCGTCTCATCGGCGGCACGGGCTATCTCGCCATGGTGGACCGCGACCCAGTCGGCGACCTCCCGGGCGTGGGCCACGCTCCGCGTGGAAAAGACCGGGGCACGGGTCATACCATCGCGGAGGATGCGTACCTCTGCACCGCCCGCCCGGGTGATCGCGCTGCACCCCCTGTTCACGGAGGCAACGAGCGCTCCCTCGGTCGTCGCGAGCGGGAGGTAGAACGAGCCTGAAGCGTACTCGCCGCGGACGGAGAGGGGACCGGCCACCCCGACGGGGACCTGGACAGTCCCCACCATGTTCTCGCAGTTCTTGCGTGCCACGCGGTCGACCGATATGGAAAACGACCCCACCTTTGCAAGCGACACCCCCGTCTCCCCCTCGATGTAGCGCCGCCGGAGGGCGACAGCCTCTGCCGGCGGCAGCTCCTGTTCGAGGGCGTAGAGCTTGAGCGACCCTGCCTTGATCCGCTCGAGATACTCGTCCATGTACCAACATGGGACGGGGGGTGCATAACCTTTCTTTCCGGGTGACACCATCCCTTTTCCATGCAGGAGTCCCAGGAGTACGGCTGAGGGATGGACGGATGGCCGGGCAGTGGTGCGTGCGGGTCCAGAAGGGCCGGGCGGAGGAGGTGCGGCAGGACCTGCGGTCCAGGGGTCTCCTCGACACGGGCTTAAAGCCGCGGCGGGAGGGGGACTCCGTCCTCTTCCCAGTCCGGGAACCGGTCAGTGGAGCTCTCCGGGCGGAGTTCGAGCCCGTGCCCCCGCTGCCTGACCTCCCCAGGCACGAGCTGATCGGGGGGATTGCAGTACTCATGGAGCAGGACGTCGCCGGTGCGGAGCGCCTGCTTGCCTCCCGACCGTCCCTCCATTCCGCGCTCTTCCCGCTCGGGGACGTCGAGGGCGAGTACCGGACGAGACGATTCCTCGTCCTCGCCGGGAGGAAGACCACGGAGACGGTGTACAGGGAGCACGGGCTTTCGTTCTCGATCGACCTTTCTGCCGCCTACTTCTCGCCCCGCCTCTCCACGGAGCGCCAGCGGGTCCTCTCTCTCGTCCACGGCGGGGAGCGTGTCCTCGACATGTTCGCCGGTGTCGGTCCGTTCGCACTCACCCTGGCGGGGAGATCTGCCCTCGTCGTTGCGTGCGACATCAACCCGGGCGCTGTCCGCCTCCTCGGGAGGAACATCGCGCGGAACAGGGCAGGAAACGTCCTCCCTGTCCTGGCTGACGCGGGCCGGCTCCCCGCCATCCTCCCGTGGAAGTTCGACCGCGTCGTCATGAACCTCCCGCTCGGGGCTGCCCGGTTCCTCCCTGTAGCCCTCGCCCTCTCGCGGCCCGGCGCGACCGTCCACTTCTATGCCCTCCAGGAGGAGGAGGGCCAGTTCCTCCCGGTGATCAGGGAGGCCCTCCCCGTGCGGGACGTCCGCGAGCGCTTCATCCGGTCCTACTCCCCCGGGCGGTGGCACGCGGTGTACGATGTCCTGCTGGAGGGGGGGTAAGGGCAAATCGATGCTGCCCTTGCAGGGCAGAGGAGCCATGCTCGGTGTACGATGTCCTGCCGGATGGAGGGTAAGGGCAAATAGCACCAGGGGACCGGTGGCGTGTATCGCTCGCATTGGCAGGCCCGTCCACTCCGGAAACGACGCGTGCCAGGGGAGAACATAACCGTTTTCTCTCGTCAAAAGCAATTACTTACCAGCAAGGCATGGTCTCTCCCCACGCGTTTATCCTCGGCGATCCGCTCCCGGCCGAGAGGCTCTCATGGCTGGCCGGGTGCCTGAAATACTCCTACCTTGTGCAGTACCCAGAAGCCCTCCGCCATTCGGTCCAGCAGGAAAGCCCGATATTCATCCTTTTCCTGACCGGCGATGCCCTCTACAGCCTCCACGACAGGGACCTACTGAACACCTGGGACCTCGTCCTCTCGCTTCCCGGGGTCTGGCTTGTCTGCGACAGGGAAGAACTCGATATCAGGGGCTTGTCGCTCAAGGCGCTCAAGATGAAGTACCCTGACCAGATATTTGATCAGAATGGAAGGAACAAGAGCTACCCCAGGTCGTTCTGGCGCGAGCTCATCCGGGTCTTCAGGAAGCATGCCCCGACAGCGATGAGCATCGGGTACCTGCAGGTATCCTCCCCGTACATGAACCGGTCGAGCGAGTGTTCCGTCAACTGCCTGCATGCGGCAGCCGAGGAGCACCTGTCTCCTGAACTCTATGCGTTCCTGGACGGGATCCACGTCATGCACATCAACCAGAAACCGCCGGTATCGATGAATATAGGCGAGGCCTTCGTCGAGCTGGAGGCGATCTGCAAGAAGAAAGGCCTGCGGTTCCTCCTTCTGGCCGAGGCCACCAGTGCAGCCTCGCGGGGGTATGCGACATGGCATGGGGAGGGGAAGAAGATCGTTTCGGGCTGCACGATCCACGCGGCGAAGATACAGGGCCTGGATGCAATCGCCCGGAGGATTGAAGAGGGGCATGTTGTAATCGGCAGTTCCGCGGCCTCGATCGCGT
>JAPXNX010000023.1:0-12432 GCA_033811795.1 Methanolinea sp.
CGGGATATGGACATGTTCCCCGCCCATATACAGGTCGCTCCCACCTGCTCCTGCTGTGAAAACTGCAACAGCGACCCGGGCGGCCAGGGCGTTCCTTGTAAGCCCGAGTATCCTGCACATCCCCTCCACTTCGTGCTGGTTTGCAAAAAGGATCGCGGCGTGGGAAAGGATAGATTCCAGTTGCCCCGCCGTGTACCTGTGAAGGTCTTGTCCCGGGTCAAACGTGCAGAAGCCGGCATTTTGGGCCACCTGTACATTGAATTCCGGATCTGCAGTCGCCATGTGCACGAACGGGAGCGCTGGTGCAGGGGCCGTAGCAAAAACCTCCGATGCTCCCCATTCGAAGAACGTTATCTGGTCACCTCTCACGTCCGTGAACATGAATGCCGTAGGTGTATGCGCACCCTCCACGTGGAAGAGCTGCTGGTTGATGCCAAGTGACTTCTGCCACCTGTCATACTCGCTCCCGAAAAAGTCATCGCCTACTGCACTGACCAGGGTACACGGAACGCCAAGCCTCGCAATGCCTGCAGCGATGTTTGCAGCTCCTCCTCCGAAGAGGACCTTCCTTTCAATGATGGTGACCGATCCATTGGGTGGCGGAAGATCCCTGACACGGCAGATGTGGTCGATTGCAGTATGCCCGACGACGTAGATCACAGGGGGCAAACCTCCTTGACCTGGAGGGGCACGTCTCTTAGCGCTTTTCCAACGACGGACCGTGCAATCCGGGTTGCATGCTCCGGGGACTCTGCACGGAAGACCTTCATCTCGAGCAGGAGTCCCACGAGCGCGGTTTTTGCCACCACGAGGGCACTATTGAGCTCACCCTCGCAGAACGGGCATGCAAGCATGCCTACCTCGACGTCTACGTATGCCGCAACCGGGTTGAGACGTTTCCCTGCTTCAGAGATCGCGATACTTACTGCATCGTCAAGGGACGATACATCTCTCACGATGAAAGCGCCTTCAAGGGTAACGGAATAGTCAGGCATCTGCCCCACCTTTACCATGCATTGTAATGGACATGTTCTCCCACTGGCAGCCGTTCAGTGAGCCTGGCAGGCGGGTGGCCCTTCCCCACGCAGAGGATTGCAACGGGTCGCGCATGAGTCGGGAGATCGAGAATTGTCTTGACTTCCTCCTCGGCGAATGCCCCTACCCAGCATGTATGGAGCCTCCGTGCATGGGCTGCGAGCATCATGTACGTGCATGCAATTGTTGCATCCTGCAGGGCATAGAGTATGCCCCTCTCTCCGTACCGGGACATCGACCTGATGTAATTGGCGCAGACGACAAGGAGGTTCGGTGCATCCCTCACGTGCTCCTGGCTGTAAGCTGCATCGGAGAGCTCTTCCCGGATGCCACGGTCATCGACGAGGACGACATCCCATGCCTCGAGATTACCTGCACTCGGCGCAGTGCTCGCACAGTCGAGAATGTACATAATGTCCTCCTCCGGTACAGGCTCGTCCCGGAAATTCCTGACTGATGACCGGGCAGCAAGAAACTCGTGGAATTCAGACGAGTCCATGCTCTGCAAGGACCTGCCACGCCACCTGGGCTGCGGTCGTGACAGCACTGATCGACTCGCTGATCTGAAGCGATGCCGCGCCGAAACTGTCACTTTCCACTATGCTGATCGATTCGGACAGGAGGTTTATGGCCCTGCGGAATTCCCCTGACTCCGTTCCTCTCCATGCAAATTCAAGCTCCGAACGGACAGCTTCGAGGAGAAGTATGAGCATCCGTTTTCCGCCAGGGCGTTCCTGCTCGGGGAAACCTCCGAGTGCTATGGTGAGCTGGGAACAGATGATGAGCTCGCTCTTCGCCCTCTCTGCAAACTGGTAATTCCTGATCGCGGCCTTTAGATCCATACTTTCATTTCCATGCCAGGATACAATATACTTCTTCTGGACAAGGGATTTTGCTCCGCCTTTTTGTTTCCTTGGACTGCCGGAATGATATCGATAACAGGGAATGTCATAAAGGGCAACTGGGAACCTTTTACCCGTGAAACTATTCCTGGAACTGATTCGAAAATTTTCAAAAGACTCCCCTGCAACGAAGAGAAACAAAAAAATGGATTTAACGGGAAGACTTTTGCTTTGCCCCAAGTATCGAGGCCTTGGACCGGCGCATGGCTTTTCTCACCATAGGGTTCGCTACAGGCCCCGGATCTGATGTCCTTCCCCGGCCACCACGTCCACCGCGTCTACCGCGCCCCCCCGAACGACCGCGGAAACCTCCATGACCTTCGCCAGATGCCTCTTCTAGTTTCCTCAGGGAAGCTCCTGCCTTGAACCTCTGGTTAGGTCCGGGTTTCTTCACTTCACCTTCTGCTCGCGGCACCAGTCGGATCTGCCCTTTCACGCCCTTTACCTGTGTCCATTGCACGGATCCAGTCTTTCCCATAGATAAACTCCCAAATTAATACGCCTCCGGTTCTTTTAATACTTCCTTTGAATGAAGAGGGGGGCGATTAATTATTCTCCAAGGACGTTTCTTATTGCTTCCCTGAGGACCTGGGAGACCTTCTTTCCGTCGACAGTCCCCCCGACTTCCTTCATCATGGGTCCCATGAGCGGACCGAGCGCCGAATGACCCCGTTCACGAATGAATGCAAGCCTCTCCTGTACCACCCTGTCTGCGATAGCACGGAGTTCGGTATCGGAGATCCGTGTCTCCAGAGATGCGATCGCAGATGCAGCATCCATCCCCCGGCATATCGACCTAAGAGCCTGGGGTACTGATTCCTTGGAGATTTTTCCCTCTGCGGCTGCAGAGAGGACTGCGAGGATTGCAGGGGCTTCCGAATCATCTCCATATCCGCTGGCACCAAGGATCCGCCCTGTATCCAGGCCTTCGCGCGAGATCTCCTTTACCGTAGCGAGAAGTGTCCGGGCTGCAAGGGATGGCGCTATCCCCCTGCAGACGGACTCCTCGAAGAGCGGAAGGTGCTCGGAATAGGCTATCTGCCATGCTAGTGAAGGGTCGAGGCCGAGATCGCTTGCAAATCTGGCGGCGCGTTCATCGAGGAGTTCGGGGGCTTCGATTGAGTCCCACTCCTCTTTTGAGACCCGGACCGGCAGGACGTCAGTCTCCGGGTACATCCTTGCTGCACCTGGCAGCGGACGCATGTACGAGGTATTGCCGCCCTCTTCCATCCGTCGCGTCTCCTCGGGTACCCCTGCGAGGGCCATCTCGGCCCTCTTAATGACCTGGCGGCATGCACATTCGGCCTGTGCAGCCTCCGCCGCAACGATGACCACGCAGTCTTCCTCACTGGCTCCCCCCTCTTTCCTGAGAGCCTCGACCTCCCCTGCCGCGATGCCGTAGGCAGGTAGTTCATCGGTGTGGAATATCCCGCCCACCCCGCACTTCTTTGCATAGTCGGAGAGCTCGCTGCCGAGCCTTCGTCCGGGCTGGATCTCTTCGCCAACGAGTCCGCCAAAACCATGCAGGATTACGAAGAGGATGCAGGGAGCTTTCTTCAGGATGGCTGACCTGGTCCCCGAGAACAAGGGAGTCGCATCCCTTATTGTCGAATCGACCTGTGCCCCACGGGCAACGAGACGATCCCGGATGGAGAGGAGGTTCTTCTGTCTCCGCGCCTCTTTTCTCACGACCTCGGCGATCATGTCGAGCTCCTGGACACCCTTGATCTCGACCCGCGCCCCGCCGGGAATGGAGATATTGATATCCTGCCGGATCGTACCAAGCCCCCTTCTGACTCTGCCGGTTGACCGCAGCACCATACCCAGGTAGCGTGCGACCTCGTGTACTTCCTCGGGTGTCCGCATGCTGGGTGCCGTCGTTATTTCCACGAGCGGGATTCCCAGGCGGTCTAGGGAGAAGACATTTCCCTCGACTCTCTGGGCAGCTTCTTCCTCGAGGCAGATCGTCTCGATTGCAACGCCGCCCGGGATAGTGCCGTTCACTGCGACAAGGGCGGTCCTCTGGAAACCGCTCGTGTTCGAACCGTCGATGACGAGTTTCCGCATCGTGTGGATCTGGGGGACGGGGGTCATCCCGCACATCTTAGCAATCTGGAGGCAGACTGAAAGCGCCTCCATGTTCATCGGTGCAGGCGGTTCCTCGTCGTTTTCCACGAGGCACGTGGTGTCATACATGTAGTAGCAGAAATGCCGGAGGACCTTCATCTCCTCTTCTGCCGCCCGGTCGATCTCGCCCAGTTCGCTCTCGGTTGCCCGTAGGTACCGGAAGAACTCCCCCTCCCGCTGGTCAAAGGGGCGAAGGGCCGGGGGGCAGTGGCAGAAAAGCTTCTCCCGCGTATTCAGCTGCTGGTGGATCTCTATACCGGCTTTCAGGCCTGGTTCTTCGCTTCCCATGCCATTGACCTCGGTGAATACTCTCCTCTCAGGTTCCGTTGCATCATTGCACGTGCCTCGTCTTCATCTTCCGCATTTCCAATCACCCACATCAACTTGACGAGAGCTGTCTCGGGGAGCATGTCTTCTCCCTCGATGACACCAGCCTTCAGGAGATCCCTTCCTGTATCATAGACCCGGTCGCAGATGCGGCCATTAAGGCACTGCGACGTCATCACGACCTGGGTCCCGCCCTCGATGAGGTCTCTTATCTCCGGGACCATTCCCGAGCTCACGTGTCCAAGGCCTGTCCCGGCAATGACAAGCCCCCTGCAGGATCTGAACTGCCCGAGCGTTTCCGGGGGCATCCCTGGGTAAAACTGGAGGAGGGCACACCGCTCCTCGAGCTTGTCATGGAGAACAGGCTCGCCTGCACCACGTTTCCGGGCATCGCGAAAGAGGGTCACCTCGAGACCGGGGTATCTCACGTACCCGATCGGGGGAGCCCCGATACTCCGGAACGCATCCCGCCGGGACGTGTGCATTTTCCGCACCCGGGTACCCCTGATTATCGCGCACCGGTCGTCGCTCATGGTCTCGTGCATCACCACAACGACCCCTGATAGGTCACTTACACCAACCCGTGCACTGCAGAGCGCATTCATCTGGTTATCGGAACTGGGGCGGTCAGCAGACCTTTGCGCACCTACGAAGACCACCGGCACAGGTGTATCGAGCATAAAGCTGAGTGCTGCTGCCGTGTACCCCATCGTGTCCGTCCCATGCGTGACAATCACGCCACGCGCACCGTCCATAATTTCTTCGTACACCGCCCGGGCCAGGTCACACCAAAGTGACGGGGTCATGTTCTCCGAGAGTATCGTCGAAATTTTTCTCGTTGAGTATTGCGCAATATCCCGGAGACTGGGGATAGCCCGGAGGATGTCTGCAGCATCGAACTGGCTCGTCACGGCACCTGTCCGGTAATCGATTCGGCTCGCAATCGTCCCACCAGTGGAGACGATGGAGAGCTGCGGGAGGGACGGGTCCTGGATAATTTCCCTTGTGACGAGGGGTGGGGACTCGTTCCGTTCCAGGAGGGTGCAGCCCTCAGGGGCAATTCCGATATTGTATCCACTGTCCAGTTTGAGGACTGCCATCCCGTCACTCTCCGTGATGTATATACCTGTTCTCTGCTGCCCGCCGAGCGGGAAAGAAACGAGATCGCCCGGGGAGAACCCGTTCATGCTCCACCCTCCCTTCGGACATCGCTTATTAGCCGTTTGATGGCTTCCGAGAGGGCGTTGCGCCTCTCGTCGAGGAGCCGGGAGTCTTTATCAAGGAGTACCTTCCTATTCGCAAGCGATATTTTCACTGCAAAGGGCGACGGGGCCCCGGGAGCCCTCCTCCGGTCGACGCTTGCCATGACATCAAGGGCTGATTCCACCTCCTGCTGCGTAAGTCCGAGATCAGACGGTTTTTCGAAGCCCACCTCTTCTGCAGCGCGGTCCAGCGCGGCAAGGTCGAGGCTTCCCTCCTGGACGGCTTTCCCTACGAGCGTATGGGCCGTTCGGAACGGGAGACCGTATTTCTGGACAAGGTGGTCTGCAAGATCGGTTGCGGTGGAATGCCCCCTCCCTGCTTCTGCTGCCATCTTTTCCGTGTTGAATGCGGCAGAAGAGAGCATGTCGGCGAGGATCCTCGTGCTGTGCTTCGTGTCGCGTATCCCTCTTAGGAGGGCGGGGGTCAGCTCCTGAAGATCGCGGTTATAGCTCATCGGGAGTCCTTTTTGGATGGCAAAGGCCGAGGTTGCTGCCCCGAGCACGGACCCCGCCTTGGCCCTCATCACCTCGGCGCTGTCGGGGTTCTTCTTCTGCGGCATTATCGAACTCGTCGAGCAGAAGGCATCGTCAAGCTCCACGAACTGCACGAACCGTGAACTCCAGAGGACCAGTTCCTCACAGAGGCGGCTTGCATGCGCCATCAGGATGGAGAGGTCGGAGAGGACTTCGAGAGCAAAGTCACGGGAGGCAACGGCGTCCATCGTGTTCTCGAGGATGCCATCGAACCCGAGCAGCGATGCAGTGAGGTCGCGGTCGATGGGGTATCCAGTCGATGCAAATGCCGCAGCGCCGAGGGGGCACTTGTTCACGCGGGGGAAGGCCTCGGAAAGCCTCTCGAAATCGCGCGCAAACGCTGCCTCGTGCGAGAGGAGGTGGTGGGCTAGAGTCGTCGGCTGGGCATGCTGGAGGTGCGTAAAACCAGGCATGACAGTCCCGATGTTCTCCTCTGCACGGTCGAGGAGGACCCTGCGCAGGCTGACGAGGATGGCAAGCTGGCGGGTTATGTCTTCGCGGACCCTCATCCGGAGGCAGGCAGCCACCTCGTCGTTGCGCGACCTCCCGATGTGGAGCCTGCCCCCCGCCTCTTCGCCGATGGAGGAGACGAGGTGGGACTCGATCCCGGCGTGGATATCCTCGAACCGGTCATCGAAGACGGAATCCGGTATCCCCTTGTCGTAAAGCGCGAGAAGCGCACCCAGGAGCACATGTGCAGTCTCTTTCCCGATGATGCTCCTCTTCGAGAGCATCAGGACATGGGCCATATCCACGAGGATATCTGCGTCCGCGATGCAACGGTCAGCATTCATCGAGGAGAGGAAATGCATCATCTCTCCGCTTCTCTCCCCTCTGAGGCGGCCCCTCCGGACCACGTCCTCTGTCTTCCTTTCCATATCTCTTCTTACATTGGAGAAAGCAGGAGATTAAATCCATGCCTTTCTCGCGGCAAGCTCGATTGCTCTCTGGACAGACCCCCTCGGGATGATAGTGGCGACAGGGACGTTGACTATCTGCTCTATGACGCTGCTGACGATGGGTGCACAGACGATGGCGATTGCACCTTCCCTTTCTGCACGCAATGCACTGATTATCGCCTCTTCCATCGTGTGGACGGGATATTCACGGATCCGAACATGCTTTCCGTCCACGACTGCGTTTCTCTCCTGCACTACATCGAGGACGGGCCTTGCTGCAATGAGACCGATAAATTCTCCGCCGGGGGAACGCGAGATCCCCCTAATTGCTCTGATGACTGCCCGCAGGGTCGAGAGGTTGGGGGACCTCTGTCCATGTACGATCTTGTAAATGGAGCTTGGTGAAATGCCGCTCGCCTGCGAGAGATCCCTGATGCTGATGCGCAGGTCCCTCTTCATGACATCTCGGAGCACGAAGGAGAACTCTTCGTC
This sequence comes from Methanolinea sp., assembly GCA_033811795.1. Taxonomy (GTDB): domain Archaea; phylum Halobacteriota; class Methanomicrobia; order Methanomicrobiales; family Methanospirillaceae; genus Methanolinea_A. The sequence goes on from JAPXNX010000023.1 coordinate 7,579, forward strand.
TGAAACGAGTGCTGCTTTGACGATTCTTTCTACAGGGTCTGCAATCATGCGATGTATCTTCCCTTCCCGGGGCATAGCTCTTGTGACAATAAGTCGATTTCAACCCGGGATATTATATTTTTGTCACTTATTATTGTACAATTAGGCTAAAGTATATATTTTTTTATCTCTTTTTGATAGTTTTATAGTACATTTCGGAGAATTTAAAAGGCTTCCTTGATACAGTCTATGGTATGAAGATCAAAATTTTGCACCTCATTGCAGGACTGCTCATCTGCATGCTCATGGTGTCAGGATGCACGAATCAGACAACGAAAACACCGCCTGCCTCCAATGGGACCGTGATCATCACGTACACCAAGGGGACGGGGCCCATGCCCACACTCCTCGGTACCGATCAGATTGATGGATACATCGCCTGGCAGCCGTTTGTTGAAGTAGCACCTCTCGCAAAGATCGGCCGGGTCCTCGTCTATTCCGGTGACATGCCACCGGAAGGGCGGTGGAAGAACCATCCCTGCTGTGTCTTCACAGCGACATCCAGTGCCATCGCTAATAGCCCTGACCTTACGAATGCCCTGACCGCAGCCCTTGTCCTTTCGACCCGGTACCTCGAGGAGCACCCAAACGAGAGCGCCGAGATAGTGGCCGACTGGCTCGCAGGGAAGGGCAATTTCACCTACGGGGATATCTCGGTATCCTCTGTCGAAGTCCTCTCGCGTGCATTCCCAACTGTGAGGTTCATAAACGAGCCGACGGATGACTGGAAGAGGTCCAACCTCGAGTTCGTGTATGCCCAGAGGGAACTTGGCGTCCTCACAGGGTCCCTGGCGAACTCATCCGATGCGCAAACCATCTCCCTGCTGTTCGACTCTTCTCCATATGACGCCGCTGTGGCGATGATCAACTCGGGCAAGATCACAACGCCCGCTCCTGCAAAGGATCCCATAGGTGTCGGGTATCTCATGTCCGACCATGATGCCGCGCTCTTCGTTGCAACCAAGAACTGGCAGTATTTCAATGATAAATATGGTATCTGCATCAAGCCGCGGGATACAGCGACGACAGCAGCATCAAGGCCTGACGTTGCAGATCTCATCGTGAATGGCCAGAAGGTCGCGGAGCTCAGGCTCGTCTCCGGCGATGCAGGGCCTCAGCTGATGCAACTGATGGCGACCGGGAACATCCAGTATGCGCTGGTCGGAAACCCGCCTGCCATCGCTGCGGCAGACAAGGGCACCCCTGTCGAGATAATCATGGCGCTCAACGTGGAGGGATCAGGGGTTGTCGTCAGTGACAACTCCCCGGCGACAGACTGGCCCAGTTTCGTTGCATGGGCAAAAGAGAGGTCAGCCGCTGGGAAACCCCTGAAAATTGCCGCGCCCGGAAAGGGATCCATTCAGGATGTCCTGATGCGGTATTCTCTGGAAGCAAGTGGTTTATCAGTGATGGAAGGGTAAACTTAGGGGACAATGAGGTATCAGCGGGTCCTCCTCCCCATACTTTTATTGGTGGCATGGGAGATCGCGGCCTTTGCCGTCAATAACCCCTTTATCATTCCATCCCTGACAACCGTTGTCCCCATCCTCCTCCACCCGTTCTCAGCCTCTTATACGCTCGGGACCGGGAGCCTGGCCTGGAACGCCGTCATCAGTATCCAGCGGGTGGGCCTCGGGTTTCTCATAGCGACCGTCATCGCAATCCCGCTGGGTATCCTGATGGGGAGGTTCCCGGCTCTCAACGATGCCTTTGATTCGCTCATCGAACTTCTCCGGCCCATCCCGCCGCTTGCCTGGGTACCCCTGGCTCTCGCGTGGTTCAAGATAGGGCTCACGTCCATCGTCTTCATCATCTTCATCGGCGCATTCTTCCCGATCCTCCTCAACACCATCGATGGCGTGAAGGCTGTCAAGAAGACCTGGCTCGAAGTGGCGATGACACTCGGGGCAAGCGAGCGGCAGATACTCCTCAAGGTCCTCCTTCCCGGTGCTGCGCCGACAATATGGACCGGGCTCCGGGTTGGTTTTGGCATTGCGTGGATGTGCGTTGTCGCGGCCGAGTGGCTGCCTGGTATCTCCCAGGGCCTCGGTTACCTCATCCTGTATGCCTACAACTTTGGCCAGACCAACCTTATCATCGCCGGCATGGTGGTGATTGGTATCATCGGCCTCGCAATCGACCTGGTATTCAAGAGTGTCGAGAGAAAACGGTTCTCGTGGAGGGACCTCGAACGATGAAAGCCGATGCACTCGCGGGGGGTCTTGCGTAGGAATGGCACTAATACTGGACAGTATTTCGAAATCGTTCATCCTCGATGACGGATCGGTGGTCGAAGCTCTTTCGTGCATCACACTCGATGTCGCGGATAGCGAGTTCGTTTCTGTCCTCGGGCCATCGGGCTGCGGAAAGACGACCCTGCTTCGAATCGTGGCAGGGCTCGAGATTCCGACGAGCGGGACGATCATCCTCGATGGCGAGAAGATCGAAGGCCCGAGCCCGCGGATGGCGATGATATTCCAGGAATACTCTCTCTACCCGTGGATGACTGTCATCGACAACATCGAGTTCGGGCTCGAGATGCGAGGGATGAAGAAGGATGAGCGTCGGGAGAAGGCGATCAAGTACCTGGACATCGTCGGCCTCCGGGAGTTTGCCGACAGGTACCCGTACGAGCTCTCAGGGGGGATGCGCCAGCGTGTCGCAGTTGCACGGGCGCTCGCCGTAGACCCCCACATCCTTCTCATGGACGAGCCCTTCGGTGCACTCGATGCCCAGACCCGCAACATGCTCCAGCGCGAGCTGCTCGACATCTGGGAAAAGACACGCAAGACCATTCTCTTTGTCACCCACAGTGTCGACGAGGCAGTCTTCCTCTCCGATAGGATCGTCATCCTGACCAAAAGGCCTGGCCAGGTAAGGGAGATCGTGCCGATCGATCTCCCCCGCCCGCGGGAGAGGACTGGCGTTGAATTTGCACGTATCCGGCGCTATGTCCTCGATCAGGTCGAGAATATGGTGACCTCCGGTAAGGTTTAATAGAGCCAGGCCCCACCTAATAAACCACAGACTGGTACCAGGAGACAGGGAACATGGTCCGAAAACCAGGTAAAATGTACCGGAATCTTGCAAAAAAAGCGTATACACGCAAGGAATATATGGGGGGCATTCCAGGAAGCAAGATCGTCCAGTTCGACATGGGGAACCTGACAGATGAGTTCCCGCTGCAGCTCTCCCTTGCAGTGGAAGAGGCATGCCAGATCAGGCACACTGCTCTCGAGGCCGCGCGGATCAGCATCAACAGGCGCCTCATCAAAGATGTGGGGAGGATGAATTACCGTCTCAAGATCCGTGTCTTTCCCCACCACGTGCTCCGCGAGAACAAGCAGGCAACAGGTGCAGGTGCAGACCGCGTCTCAGAGGGTATGCGCCTTGCTTTTGGAAAGGCAGTCGGCACTGCAGCACGGGTGACACCGGGCCAGGATATCTTTTCCGTTTACACAACGCCGCAATACCTGGACAAGGCGAAGGAGGCGCTCCTTTCGGGGAAATACAAGATACCCTCCCCTGCCCGCGTTGTCATCAGAGAGATGCCTGTTTCAAAAGCCCCTGCAACAGAACAGGCATAACACATTTTTCGTATTCGGGCAGTGCACTGCTAGTTACGGCCAGTCGTTTTTTGTCTCCGGCAAAAGGCTAGGAACTGAACCCTTCAGATCCCTCTCTCAGCCAGGAACTGCATTGCTGGAGGATCGACTAGCCGGTCATGAATCTTTTTCCGCTCCCACCGAGGAATCACTGAAGCCTGTTTCCGGAAAACACCCATCACAATGTATATTCCTTTTTATCGACAGAGTTAATGCAACATGATCCCTTCCCCGGATACTGCCGTCTGCACAGCCCTCACCCGTGCCACCTGCAGGGCGCTGCAGCAGGCAGAGATCTTTCTTCCCCCGGACGTCGTGCAGGCACTGGAAAATGCAAGGAGCAGGGAAACAAGCGAGATCGCCCGCGGGGAGATAGACAACATCCTCTCCAACATCCGGATGGCGGGGTCTCTTCGTGTTCCTCTATGCCAGGACACCGGTATCCCGGTCATCTACCTGACACTCCCCCCCGGTATCCCTTTTTCCAGCCATCTTCTCGAAGCAGTTGCCGCGGGCGTCCGCCTCGCAACGCGGACGACCCCACTCCGGCCGAACGTCGTTGACCCGCTGACCAGGAAGAACACGGGGGACAATACGGGACCGGGCATGCCTGACGTCCATGTCAGGTATGGAGACAGGTTGTCGGTCACTGTACTCCCGAAGGGAGCAGGGGCCGAGAACATGTCGCGCATCGCAATGATGCTCCCGGCAGACGCGGGAAACATCGCCAGGTTCGTGGCCGAGACCATGCTTCTTGCAGGTGGGAAACCGTGTCCACCGGTCGTCCTGGGCGTGGGCATCGGCGGGACCTTCGACGGTGCTGCGGCGGCAGCAAAGGAGGCGCTCCTCCTGCCCATCGATGCCATGACGGAGTACGAACGCGAACTCCTGGATGCCGTCAACGACCTCTGTATAGGGCCCATGGGGCTTGGGGGGATGGTGACTGCCCTTGCCGTCAAGGTGAAGAGCGCCGGATGCCACACGGCATCCCTGCCTGTAGCAGTGAATGTCCAGTGCTGGGCGTGCCGTAGGGCGACCGTGGAGGTGGAGTGGTGACACGGATCGACCTCTGTACGCCACTCTCCCACGAAGTCCTGATGCTGCGTGCCGGGGACCACGTCACTCTCTCGGGCACGGTCTACACTGCACGGGACGAGGCGCACCAGCGGATGCAGGAAGAAGGGATACCCTTCGACCCTCACGGCGCAGC
>JAPXNX010000024.1:0-12240 GCA_033811795.1 Methanolinea sp.
ACCGTCACCATCACGTCAGCCGGGACGTACAGCCTTTCCGGGACGCTCGACGACGGGCAGGTGAAGGTCAGCGCGGGAGACGCGGACACGATCAGGCTCGTCCTCTCCGGGGTGGACATATCCTGTTCGACAGGCGCACCGATCTGCATCGCCAGTGCAGACAAGACCATCATCACTCTTGCCTCGGGGACTGCGAACACCGTGACAGACGGCCCGTCCTATACCTTCCCGGACGCCACTTCTGACGAGCCCGATGCTGCGCTGTTCAGCAAGGACGACCTGACCATAAACGGGGAAGGCTCCCTCGCAGTCACCGGCACCTACAACGATGGCATCACGTGCAAGGACGACCTGAAGATCAACGGCGGCAGCATCGTGGTGAAGGCGGTAAATGACGGTATCAGGGGGAGGGACTCTGTCACCATCGAGGACGGCGAGGTCTTGGTGACTGCGGGTGGAGACGGGATCCAGTCGAACAATGACGAAGACACCGGGAAGGGATACATCACCATCGAGGGTGGATCCGTCCGGGTGTCTGCGGGGGCCGACGGTATCCAGGCGGAGAGGGACCTCTCTGTCACCGGCGGCGATATCACGGTCGCGTCAGGCAGGGACAGTGCAGCCGACAGCGGAAAGGGGCTGAAGGCGGGGGACTCTGTCACGGTCACCGGTGGGGCCATCACCATCGATTCCGCCGACGATGCAGTCCATTCGAATGGCAGCATCTCCATCCAGGGAGGCGCACTGACCCTCTCTTCAGGTGACGATGCAGTCCACGCGGATTCTTCACTGGTGATCGATGGCGGGGAGATCGCCATTGCGAGTTGCTACGAAGGGCTTGATAGTGCGGCAATCACCATCAACGGCGGGAATGTCCACGTCGCTGCCAGCGATGACGGCGTCAATGCCGTGACAAAGGGCGCAGTTTCCGGCGAGATGCAGCGACCCGGCCGGGACATGGCGATGGGCCAGGGGACGAACACCCTCTCCATAAACGGAGGGTACCTCTTCGTCGACGCGGGCGGCGACGGCCTTGACATCAACGGGCCGATCACCATGACAGGGGGGGCCGTCATCGTCAGTGGTCCGGCAGACAATGGTAACGGTGCCGTCGACTACACGGGGAGCTTCACGATCACGGGCGGGACATTCCTCGCGGCAGGCAGCTCGGGTATGGTGATGGCGCCCAGTAAATCGTCGAGCCAGCCCTCCATCATGATCCTCCTTGCATCAGCGCAGCCTGCAGGGACGCTTGTGCACATCGAAACCGTGGACAGTAACGATGTCCTGACGTTCCGGCCGTCGAAGACGTACCAGTCCCTCGTATTCAGTTCGCCCCTCCTTGCCCAGGAAACAGATTATGTTGTCTTCACCGGCGGGAGTGCAGCCGGGACCGAATCGGACGGCGTGTACCCCGCTGGAAGTTATACTCCCGGGACGAAGATCGCGGAATTTTCACTGGCTGATATCGTTACGACGGTCGGTTCTGCAGCCAACCAGGTGCCCGGCATGAAACCCCATGACATGCAGGGGAACAGGACGGGTAACATGCCAGATTCTCTCCCGGGTGGCATGGGTAATCCCATGGCAGGGAACACAAGCAGGCTCGTGCCTGGGTATATGCCGGGCTCTCTCCCAAGTGGCATGGGTAACCCCCTGGCAGGGAACGCGAGTGGGCTCGTGCCTGGGTATATGCCGGGCACCATGCCTGGCAGCAGTGTTTCTAGTGTTATCCCTGGTGTTTCACAAGGCGTACCGGAGATGAACAACAGGAATGTTGCAGGTGCAGGCAGGGTCCTCCCAACCTTTTCTGCACTTTATGCAGGCACGGACAGCATCCTTCGAGCCCCCGCCTCGTCCGTGACAGTGGCCCCCACAGTCACTTCCGTTGCGGGCAAGATGAACTGGGCTGCGGCAAGTGCTCTCCTGAAGGAAAACTCATTGTATTTTTCAGGGAGCTGATCCAGGCCATCATCATAACACCTGCAACACGCCGTTCTCCTCTTCGTTTTCAGACTCTTTCCTGCCTTCTTCGCGGTGGTCAGGGTGTACATCCTCCCGGAGAAGGAGAGTCAGGACAACGATGACCAGCCCGAGCAGGAAGGACCCGAAGAACGCAACGTCGAACCCGGCTGCAAGTACAGGGAGGGTGAGGGTTGCCGGTGCGGACTCGGTGACTCCCTGGTGCCTTGCAATGGAGATGACTCCCTGGACAAAGATGAGGTTGAATAAGGCTATGCCCAGCGTAATGGGTGCAAAACGCTTGAGGCTGGTGAGGCTCGAGACCATGCCCTGGAAGGTCCGGGAGACCGAATTCATGATCATGTTCATGAGGGGTGTGATCAGGAGACCCATTCCAAACCCTATTGCAAGCAGGCATGTCACGATGAAGCCGGTTGTCGTGACGACTTTAAGGTGCCACATCATGAAATACCCTGCAATCAGGATGAAGACCGCACAGATGGTAAGGGGGCGCGGCCCGGTTCGGTTGTAGAGGGACCCGGAAACGATGCCCCCAACCATCATTCCCGCCGAAAAAGCTGTCAAGATGGCCCCTGACCTTGACGGCGAGAACCCCTGAACGTACTCGAGGAAGAACGGGAGGAGATAGCTGATCCCGGCAAAACTGAGAAAGACCAGGACCAGGACAAGGTTGCTCATGAAGAAGTTTCGATTCGAGAAGAGCCGCAACTCAAGGACTGGATCGTCTGTCGTCAGCTCCGTCCTGACGAAGAGGAGGAGTGCGGCACCGGAGAGTGCGGTGGATGCCATGATCGCGGGAGACATCCATCCCAGTGCCGGACCTTCGGTGACGGAAAAAATGAGGGAGGCAAGGCCACAGAAAACGAGGGCCGCCCCCTTCTTGTCGAACCGCTTCATTCCGGCCTGCGTAGCGGACCCGGGGATCACCCGCGCCCCGAGGAGGACCGCAAAAATACCCACGGGTACGTTAATGAAGAATATCCAGTTCCATGACAGGTACTCAGTCAACACGCCACCCACAGATGGACCCAGTGCCGTCCCAAGGGCGGCGAGTGTCATGACCGTCCCCATTGCGCCACCCTTCCTCTCGTCAGGGATGAAGACCGCAACCATTGCAGGCGCAATTGCCGTGATCATGGCCCCTCCAATGGCCTGAAACACCCTGGACCCGACAAGCAGGGGGAACGAGTGAAAAAGGTCAGGCAGTACTCCGCAGAAGAACGATCCTGCTGTAAAGATCGCAAAGCCTGAAAGGAAGACTGATCGGAACCCAATCATGTCAGAGACCTTTCCAAAGACCAGGATACACCCTGCCATGACGAGCATGTATGCTGTGGCGACCCAGCTGACGGTGCTCGACGATATGCCGAATGCCTCAGAAATCGTGGGGAGGGCGATGTTGACAATCGTCCCGTCCAGCGATGACATGAAGATTGCAAGCGATATGGAGAAGATGAGGAGGCCGTAGGACCGTCCGACTGGCGATGGAGTACTGTACATACAGATGTACTTATCAAGGAAGAGAATAATTTCTTCCGCGTTATCCCTGGACCCCGCCCTTTTGCCTGAAGAGCGCTGGATATTCCTGTTTTCTCCTGGCAGGACACCTGGAATTGAAAAAAGCGTGGGCCTTTTTCCTTTCAAAAAGGGAGTAGGTATAGAGTTTCCGATCATACAATTCACCAATGCCATGCGGAAAACTGCGATGTGGCGACAGGAAGATCAGGAGCACGAAGCGTTTTTTCACGTCTTCAACCCATGCCATGGATCGCCCTATCCCGTTGCTCCAATTGACATCCATGGACCTGCCCCGCCTGCAAGCAGGGCAGGTCTCCAGGTCCGGGGCATTTCTGCGAGAGAGACTTGATAGGAAGACATGCGATTGACTTTGTTGTCTCGCCCGATACCTCTGGGAATGAGATCCCCAACCTTTCGAAAATGAAGTCCAAGCCAAGCCGTGCAGTCACGTGGCAGGAGCATAGGTCGACTTTCGATGTACAGACCAGGCCCAGCTTGATCTCCTCTCCGATGGTCCGGGATAGCCCTGTAGGGTTCATGGCATTGTTTGCCGATATTTCCAGTAATTTTTTATACAAAAATGTATAATTTTATACATCACTGGATTAATATGAGGATATGACATGAATACTCTGTTTCCCTGCCATGGAGCCTCCGCAGAAAAATGCAGTTTTCGGATTGTTTTTCCGGTAAGGGCCCGGTGGTGACCCCTTCCACCCGACCGGTAATTACTATTGATGGGTTCCATCCCCGAAGTTGAACAGACCACTGAAAAAAATTCCTGACAAGGAGAAGTGATAAGAAATGAAATCAAGAGACGTTGCAATCGTCGGTATATTGCTGGCCATCGGCGCCATACTGCGCTATTTCCTGGCCATGCTGCACACGCCGCTCACCCCGAACATGATAATTGCATTCTACTGCCTGGCAATCATACTGGTCAAGCCGAAGCTGCCCGAAGCACTGGGGATAGGAATCGTGGCAGGGATACTCTCCATGTTCATATCGAGCTCGATATTCCCTCCCGCGAACCTAATCAGCGAGCCTATCGGTGCACTGGTATGCTTCGGACTGTACACCATACTGAAGGACAGGGCCGGTACACCGGCATTTTCAACGTTTGTCGCCACCCTCGCAAGCGGGTTTTCGTTTGCAGCGATCGCCCTGATTGCCGTAGCCCCGAAGATCCTGAACCAGTACTCTACCGTCCTCGGGTTCGTCATCGTCTTCGTGCCAATCGTGGTGATCACTGCGGTTTTCAACGCGATCATCGTCCAGATACTCTATTATCCCACAAACAGGGTCATCTCCAGGGGGTAGGCGATGATCACGCTCGAGAATGTCAGCTACAGGTACCAGCGGGGAGAGAGGGACGCAGTGTCCGACGTCTCCCTTGCCATTGCGCCAGGCGAATGCATCATGGTCACGGGGCCGTCGGGAGCCGGGAAGACGACCCTGTGCATGGCGGCTTCAGGCATTCTCGAGCACGAATTCGAGGGAGAGAAGAGGGGGCGCGTCACCATCTCCGGGAGGGACGCAAAGGACTACCCCGGCCTGCCTGAGATCGCGTCGCACGTCAGCCTCGTCTTCGACGACCCCGAGGCACAGCTGATCTTCACCACTGTCGAGGAGGAGATCCTCTCAGCACTCGAACGCAGGGGGCTTTCGCCGGCCGAGGTCGAGGAGAGGCTCTCGTCCATCCTCGAGATCACCAGGCTCGGAGCCCTGAAAGACCGCCCGCCGCACGCACTCTCCGGTGGACAGAAGCAAAGGGTGGCCCTCGCCGCAGCCCTCGCACTCGGGACGGATATCATCATCCTCGACGAGCCGACCGCAGAGCTCGATGAAGAGGGGACTGCAAGTATCGTTTCGGTCCTCCTGGACCTGAAGGCCCACGGGAAGACGATCCTCCTCACCGAGCACAAGTACTGCCATTTCAAGGACCTCGTCGACCGGCTCGTGGTTATGGAGGGAGGCAGGTTCCAGGCGATCGGGCCACCGTCATCCCTAGTCACTGACAGGTCCGTTGCAGAGATACTCATACCGGATTTTTCCGGGATACGCAGGCTCTTTCCCGCCCGACCCCCTGAAACGGGTGACCCGGTGATCTCCGTGCGGAACCTTGAATACCTCTACGGGGACGTTCCTGCCCTGGCAGGTGTCTCGCTTGACATCTGCCCCGGCGAGTTCGTCGCCATCGTCGGGGAGAACGGTTCGGGGAAAACGACCCTGATCAAGCACTTCATCGGGCTCCTGAATGCAGCGAGGGGCAACGTCACGGTGGACGGAAAGGACGCCGGGGCCACCCCCGTGTCAGAACTGGCGCACTCCGTCGGGCTCGTCTTCCAGAACCCCGACCACATGTTCTTCGCCGATACCGTGGCCGAAGAGGTGATGTTCGGGATCAAGAACCTTGGCATCCCCAACCCGGAGGACGTCCTCGAGAAGTCCCTCTCGCGGTGCAGGCTCTCGGGTGCACGGGACCTCTACCCCCGCTGGCTCTCCCGCGGGGAACGCCAGCGCCTTGCGATAGCCTGCGTCCTGGCAATGCAGCCGAAAGTCATCGTCCTCGACGAGCCGACCACCGGGCTCGACGGGAGGGAGTCCCGCGAGGTCATGGAGATCCTCAAGCACCTCCAGGGGGAGGGGCGGGCCATCGTGATGGTCACCCACAACCACCAGATGGCCGCGGAATGCGCCGACCGCATCGTGACAATGGAGGCGGGCAAGATCGTCTCGGACGCCCGCACAGCTGCGTGAAAAACCATGGCGGAGATCCTCCAGTATATCCACAAGGACGGGATTTTTCACCGCATGCACCCCGGAACGAAACTGTTTTTCATCCTCGTCATCGGGATCATGACGATCCTCTCTCTCGACATCCCGTTCCTCTGCGCACTCCTCGGGGCGGTCCTGCTCCTGGCACTCGCGGGAAACATCCTCCGCGAGGTGCTGGACCAGATGAAGCTGATCCTCGTCATGAGCGTCATCTTTATTCTCATCACGCTCGTCACCATGCCGGGAGGAGACGCCCTCTTCTACCTCCTGCCCGGTGGACTCCTCCCCGTGACAACTGGAGCCCTGAACGCGGGGATAACCCTCACGCTCCGGTTCGCCATCCTTATCATGGCTTTCCAGATCTTCGTGATCTCGACCCAACCGCGAGACCTCGTCAATACCCTTGAGAAGATGGGTGTCCCCCTCGACTACAACCTGATGTTCCTGATCGCCCTCCGGTTCATCCCTACCCTCCAGATCGAGGCAAAAAAGATCCACGAGGCACAGCTTGCCAGGGGGTACTCCCCCGGTAAAGGGTTTGTCGGAAGGATCAAGAGCGTAGCCCCCGTGATGGTCCCGCTCGTTTCGAACGCCCTTTCCCGCGCGAATGTCCTTGGGATCACAATTGACATGCGGGGGTACCGCACTCGCAAAAGGACGCCTTTCCGGGAGGAAAAGTTCAACACCGTGGACAGGGCATTCATCGGGATGCTGGGAGTTGCCCTTGCAGCCTACATCGCGGCAGCGGTCCTGCAGGTCGTGGGGTGATGCGGCGGGGGTTCTACCCCTCTCTCATGAGCAATCGCTAAAATTCCCGGTGACACCCGGTATCCCGTGTTTTATACCTTATTGAATAATTTCAAAGTCAATTTCCCCTTCGATACCTATTGGACTTTCACGCTTCAACGCAAGATGGAAAGACCCAAACGAGTGGTTCAATGGTTTACTCGATTTTGCAGTCCTTGTTTTTGCGGAATCCCTCGTTTCCGATGGTGGCCATATCCTGCGAAGATTTTTGTGCCTGCCACGTGGAGCCGTTGCCGGGTACCACGGACACGCATGCCGGTCTCATCCACGTGAAGGGTCGGCGAGTTGCCCGTGGGTTCATGGACATCCTCTTCAAACCCGGCCAGGTCCTGTGAACTTTCTGAAACTGCTTTGACCAGTGTCGCATTACCTGGAATTGAAGCCATTAAGTCCTTTTTAGCCCCTCGCGAGGGCGTTCCTGACCGACTCCCGGACCCTCGGCTCCAGTCCGGGAATTGCCCTGATGTCCCGGATCTCGTCCATCCCGTCCAGGAGAACGGGTTCTTCCGCCCTGATGCCAAGGAGCGAGAAGAAGGCACCGATAACGCGGGTGACGCAATTGAAGTTTTCCTTCCCCTTCCTCCCGGAAACCGACATGAGGATGCCCCTTGCCCTGGGGGGGGTGGTGGGACGACCGAGTGTCCTCGAGGCGTGGAGGGCCTGGAACCGGTCGAGAAGCGCCTTTGTCCCGGCCGGGACGGTATTCGTGTAGACAGGTGTGCAGACGACGAGGAGGCGGCATCCGCCCACTGCAGCGAGAACGGCGGTCATGTCATCCTCGTAGATGCATGCTCCGGTGTTGTAGCACTGGTAGCACCCGATGCAGGGGTGGATGTTCATGTCGTGCGGGAAGACCACCTGCACCTCCTTTCCCTGTCGTTGTGCCTCGTCCGCCACCCACGAGGCGAGGAGGGAACAGTTGCCGCCTGGGCGGGGGCTGCCCTGGATGACAACGACTGCAGGGGGAGCGGCAGGGGCGTGGCCGGGCGCGGGTTCCCGGGAAGTGGTGTCCTCGAGGAAACCCTGAGGATCTGTGGCAAGGTCCCTTTCCCAACGGGCGAATGTTCTCTCTGCGACATCCTTTGCACCATAGGCCATCGTGGGAGCATATTCGAAGGAGTTCGTGCGGAAGGCGGAAAGCACCCTCTCTCCCTCCCATAGTTCGACTGAGTAGCGGACCATCCCGGGATAAATCTCCCCGAGGTCTTCCTCCCACATGCGGAGCAGAAAACTCCTCCCTCCTGCAGTGATCTCCCTTGCCTGCAGGAGGGCCTCCCTCTTGTTCACATGTACGTGGTTTGGGTCCGTTTGTGATATCTTCGTTTCGCACGGCACGATACTTTTTTGGCCAGTACCCGGAAAGAGTTTTCATCGGAGCATCAGATGAACGCGAGACTCGAAAACGAGATTGAAACGCTTACGCAGCTTGCAGAAGAGAGAGGCGCCCGTGCCCGCCCTGTCCGTTCAGAAGACGTTGTTGTCGCTGACTGGGTAAGGTTCAAGTGCAGGTTCGGGTGCAAGGGGTTTGGGAAGCACCTGGGCTGCCCTCCCTACACACCCGCACCGGAGGAAACGCGAAGGATGGTCAGGGAATACAGCACCGGCCTCCTCCTCCGGTTCGATGGCGTGCCAGGTCACCCGGACCTCTCCCCCGACCAGATACCGGAGGACTTCCACCCCTTCCTCCGCGACCTCATTCTCTGGGTCAACGGGACCGTCCATTTCCTGGAAAAGATGGCATTTTACCATGATTTCCACAAGGCATTCGGCTTTGGGGCGTACCCCTGCATCTACTGTGAGCACCAGCACTGCGTCGCAGAAGAACAGCCCGGCATCGTGGACGAGAGCATACGCCGCATGTGCAGGCACATGGACCTTGTCAGGCCGAGCATGGAGGCGGCCGGGATTGACGTCTTTGCAACTGCCAGGAACGCAGGGTGGGAGCTCCACGTCATCCCGTGCAGGAACATGGAATACGGGATGATCGAGCATGGAGACGTCACCTCCATCGGGCTGGTCATGCTCGAGTGAGAATGACAGGGGAGAACTGTCCTCCCCTGTAAAACGACCCGGGGCAATTTCCTGGCGTGACAGGAATTGCCGACCCTCACTTTCCCTTCCGGAAAAATCCCAGCGGGTCCCGCCAGTTGATACGGATGCCCCCCCTGCCGCTGGGGAATATCCCCTCTTTAACCATCTTTACCTCTTCGACCGTGAAAAAAGCTCCCGGCTGGTATTGGTTGATGCATGACAAGACCTTCGGGAGGTCCTGCCTGCGGCACACCGATAAGAGTATCCTGACCGGACCGGTCGCACCCTCCGCATCCGTGGCTGTGACACCGAGGTCTATCTCCCTGAGGGCCTGCTCGAGAGTGGCAGCATCCTTCTGCGTGATAACCCTGATGATCACGTTACCGATGGACAGCCTCTCCTCGACTGCCATCCCTACGTAGGTCCCTGCAGCAAATCCCCCTCCATATGCGATGTACGAAGCGAAGTTCCCGATGTTCTGCATCACCTGTCCGATGGCAACGAGCCAGATAATAACCTCGAAAAACCCGATGAATGGAGCGATCTTCTTGAAACCCCTGGAGATGAAGATGACGCGGAGCGTCCCCAGGCTCACGTCACAGATCCGTGCTGAAAAGATGAGCAGGGGGAGGATCACCCACGCAAAGAGATCTCCGGAGACCGAGAGTTCCCACATGAGGCAGACCATTTATGAGGTGCTCCCTGGATGGATTAATAGTCTCTTCCGGAAAGGGGGATAAAGGGAAAGGCATGAGTGGGGGCTACCGCCCCCACACCCCCAGTGTGATGCACCCGCCGCCCCCGAAGAGCGCCCCCGCGGCGGTTCTGGTGGGTCTCTTTTCCGATAATCGAAAAATTTGTTAACAGCAACAACTCAGTTACTTTGCTGCTGGTGAGATCTTAGCCGATCTTGTGACACAACCAAATTATTCAACCAAGTAATGAATATCCAGGAGCCTTGATAGGTAATGCGAGAAGGAAAGGGAATACCGATTACTTCATCGCCATGGCCTCTATCAAGTGCGGTTTGATCGAGTTCAATTTACACACTTGAAATGATGAAGAGGGTAGTTAATGGGCTCGATCACGGGGGGAAGGGCATCCTCCTCCTCCTTCGCCTTCCCGGTGCCGGGGGGCGTCGCCGCTCCCCGCCCCATGCCCTCGCCCGGCGGGGAAGGGGGCATGCGCAGCCTGAGGATCCGGACGGGCCGCCGGCCGGGACGATCCTGACTGCCCCGCTCCTGCATCTTCTCTCCTATTTCCGGTAAAACGTCACATCGATATCTGCGGTCTTCGCGATCTCCCGGAAGTCCTTATCGGCGGTGATAATGGTTGTGGCCCGGTTTGCGATCGCGGTACCTGCGATGAGCACATCGAAGGCGTTCACTTGGACGCCGAGCCCTGCAAGCTTTGCAGTGATATCGCTTGCTATCTCGGCTGAAGGGGCATCCACCCCGAGGATATTGACCGTCCCGAAGAAGTGCCGAAAGAACCTCTCTTCCTGTTGTGACCGAAGCCGCTTGATCCCGGCCATTATCTCGTAAAAGGTGATGACCGTTACTGCTGTCTTTTCACCTTCCGGAAGCCAGGACTCGAACTCGCGGTCCCGGAAGTAGTCGATGAGGAAGGAGGTGTCGAGGACGATCATATCCTCGCCCTGCCGGAAGCCCGGAGATCCCTCGTGAACTTCGCGAGGGAATCGAGAACCTTCGAGTCCTTCAGGACCCCGGCGAACTTCCGGATATCGCCGCTCCTCTCCTCTATGAGCCGGTCGATGACGTCGCTGAAACTGTCGTCCTCCTCCTTCAGCTTCATGAGTGCCTCGTGGGTTTCATCCCGGATGGTGATAGTCTTCATGCACTCATGCATTAGTGCATGAAGTTAAAGGGATTGCGGCGACCTTACCCGGCGAAGAAGGGGGCATGCTCACCCGCTGATCCGGACAGGACGGAGGCAGATGAACACTTAAGAAGTTAGGGTAGCGAGAAAGATTTATTTTCACCATTCATCGTGAAAACAATAATGGTGCGTCTCGCAACAGGCCCGACACATGAAAATGCCGGGGGCATTTTCATAGGAAATTCACAGGGTCCCGGGAAGGGAGAGAGAAGATTGTGAACATCCTGCAGGTGCCTCCCCTGGTCCCGGCTTTGCCCCCTGCGCCAGGTCCATCCCCGCGTCCCCGTTGCACTGGCAACGCGTCCAACCGCTGTAGCCAAAGCAATTTTCCGGAGAGGAGCACAGTTGGCAGAGTGTTCATGCTCGGGGATAACTCAGCTCCTTGCCTCCAGGACCTTCGCAATGATCCCTTCTGTGTCCCGTTCCCTGCCCCAGGGGACCCCTAGCCGTTCTTCGAGTGTCGGGCGCATCGCCCTGTAGAATGTTCCGATGGCGATTGGCGACTCGCTGTTATAGTCCCATTCCCGGGCTTTCCGCCATGCAGCATCAAAGTCGCTCGCGTCGTGCCTGTCGAGCACGTACACGAACCGGTCATACACATCTGTTGCGTCGAAGTACGATGCGCAGACCTGCAGTACGTCGACAAAGGCAAAGCCCCTGTGCCTGATTGCTTCCTCGATCACCCCTACGAGTTCCTTCCTCCTCCTCGTGCAACCACGGGCTACAAAGGTGGCCCCGGACGAGAGCATGACCTCGAGGGGGTTGAAAGGCACCTCCCTCGTCCCTCCCGGCGTGGAGCGCCCGCGGAAACCGAGCGGGGACGTGGGGGTATACTGCCCTGTCGTGAGGCCGTAAACCCTGTTGTTGTGAACGATCACGGTGATATCGCTGTTCCGCTTGGCTGCAAAGATTAGGTGGTCGAGCCCCTCGGCATAGGCATCCCCGTCGCCCGCACAGCAGATGACCGAAAGCCCGCGTCGGCCATCTTTATCGCTGTTGCAACCGGGATGGTCCGGCCGTGGATCGAGTAGAAACTGTTGACATTGAGGTAATCGGCCATCTTTGCATGGCACCCTATCCCTGTCACGAGGACGATTGAGTCAGGGTCGCAACCACCTTCCACGGCCGACCGGATGGCGTCCCGCAGGGCGAACTGGATGACGAAATTCCCGCACCCCGGGCACCACGTGTTCTGCGCACCTGTGACCAGGTCTCTCCCTTTCA
>JAPXNX010000025.1:0-12215 GCA_033811795.1 Methanolinea sp.
CAACTCTGTATACGCAGGAGTGACACCTCTCTCGTTCAACGAGGTCCCTCCCGGGAATTACACCGTGGAGATCACGATGGAGGGCTTCATTCCGTTCTACACGTCGGGCCAGGTAGCACGTGGCCAGAGTATCCATGTGTTCGCCTCGCTCTCTCCCCTGGCAGTCCCCCAACCCGTGGAGTCTCCGACACAGAAAGCACCCTTGGGGATCCTAACCATCCTTTCATCGGTTATAATCATAGTCATTGTGTTATATCCCGTAAAACGGGCGTAATAGACTGGGAGGGACGGAAATATTCTCGCACTGCGGACGAGGGGGGTCAGGAATTCAGGGGATGGCTAACCATTCGAATATCCACTCCCCCCGCCAAGCGTGAAGAAGAAAGTCGCCCCCTTACCTGGCTCCGATTCTGCCCAGATCTCCCCTCCATGCATCTCGATGATCCTGTTCACTATTGCAAGGCCAACACCCGTCCCCTCGTACTCCCCGGTGTCGCAAAGCCTCTCGAAGATCTTGAAAAGTTTTGGAGAATACCTCATGTCGAACCCGATTCCATTGTCCATGACATAGTACACCGGCGTCCCTCCACGGGATCGGGCTCCGACTTCCACAAGCGGTTTTTTTCGTATACGCGAGAACTTGATAGCATTTGCTATCAGGTTGTAATAGACCTGCTTGAGCAAACCCCGGTCGGCACTGCAGGGGGGCATGTCCAGGACCCTGACTTCGACCTTGCGTTTCTCTATCTCCCTGCGGAGGTCCTGAAGTACCTCTTTGACCACATCCCCGGGGTTGAGCATGTTTCTCTTCAGAGCCTGGCCCCCTATTCGTGAAAAGGTGAGGAGGTTATCGATCAGCTCTCCCATCTCGTTCGTGCTGCGCTGTATCTGTTCGAGGTACCGCCTCTCCCGGGGAGGGAGGTCAGCCAGTTCCGAGAGGAGAATGGATGAGTACCCCGAAATAGCCCGGAGAGGTGCACGCAGGTCGTGGGAGACCGAGTACGTGAACGCCTCGAGGTTCCTGTTCGTCTCGATTAGCTGGTGCGTCCTCTCGTCGATTTTCTGTTCGAGCTGGGTGTTGAGCTCCTGTATCTCCCGCTCCACCTGCTTGAGACGGGAGATGTCATTGCCGATGGAGAGGATCTCGGATGGTTTCTCTCCCCCGTGCCCGAGTGGCTTGTGCGTCCATGTCACCCATACCTCCTTCCCGCTCCGCGTCGTCATCGCACACTCTGACTGGGAAAAAAAGGGATGGAGTTCTCTGCCTGTCTCCGCCGCACCATCACTTCCCTCCTGATGAGGATATTGTATCATCTCCTGGACTGTTTTTCCGATAATCTCGCTCTCCACGTAACCAAAAAATTCCAGGCCGAACGGGTTCATGAACAGGATCGTCCCGTCCGGTGTACACCGCATGATGGTGCTGTTTGCACCCTGGACCAGAGTCCTGAAATTTTCCTCGCTCTCCCTGACCTCTTCCAGGGTCTTCTTGAGACGGGAGATCATCATAGTGATGCCCTCCTCCAGCTGGACGAGGTCTTTTCCAAGCGGGGGTGTGATGGGGTGGTCAAGGTCACCGCGGGCGATGAGGTCGAGGTCCTCCACCATTCTTTCGATGGGACTGGTGAACTTCCTGATTGTGAGAAAAGCGATAAAAGCACATACCGACAGGAACGTGCAGCCGACAATGATATGGAACACGAGTGCTCCTGCCAGAGCTTTCTGGATGGGGAGCCTCGTATAGTTCAGCTCGACGATCCGGCTGACGTCTGACCCGGTCTCCTCGTCTTTTAGGTCAACAAACAGGTACCTGGTCAGGGTTCCCGACCCCTCGTTGTCGATGTCCATGCTGCGCCGGTTCGCAAGGACCTGCCTCAGTATGTCCTTGAGTGCGGGGTCGTTGACCTCGACAGAGGTATCGTTGCTCCTTTCCCGGAGGGTGGTATCAAATACCCTGATAGCAGAAAGGTAAGGATTATCCTTCTCGATCTCTAATACGAGGTCCTTGTCCAGGTACCGGAACGTCGGGACCTCCGGCATCGTGACCGGGAGGCCCAGTTCCAGGACATAGGAATGGTCAGGGGTGGGCATGTATGCAAATTTTTTCATTGCTCCGGTCGACTTCTCGCTGACGATGCGGTCCGGGAAGAAACCTTCCGAGAGACGTATCCCGTTCAAGTAGTCGACGAAGTAGGGTGCATAGTCACGAAAACGGAGCCCGAGTTCGGGGGGATACGTCGTCGCAACGATGGTCCCGTTTGCATCGATGACATAGAGTTCCATCTCATCCCCGATCTCGTGCTTTATTGCCGCGAGATCCATGCGAGTGGGGTCTCCCCCTGCTTTCCCGTATTCTGCAAGGAACGGGATGAAGGCAGCCTCCATCTTCCTGTCCAGGCTCTTCTCAAAGAGGCGGAGCCCTTCTTCCTTTGTCTTGAAGACTGCGACAAGGTTGTTCTCCGTCTGGAGCTGCACTGACCGGGCGTTTTCGGAGAGTGTCCTTTCCATGGAGACGTAGCTGATGGCGACAAGCCCGGCAACAGCAAGGACAAGGATACAGAATATGGCAATGGCAAGGTAGGAGGAGAAAGAGTATCTGCTGAACAACCGGTCTTTCATCTGATACTTCCACGGAAATCTTGGTTATTATACACCATATGATACTTTCCCAAGGGAGGGGGTTAGGTGGCCACCACTTATGAGCTGAAAATTGGGCGGTGGAAAATTTTAACAGCCAGTGGAAGAGATGCATATCCATTAGAACAGGAGGAAATTTACATGACTTCGAGACTCGTTGAATTCTTCAACAAACAACCTCGTCTTGGATCCCTTTCCACGTCCAGCAGGGAGGGGAAGGTTAATGTGGCCATGTTTGGGTCTGCACGCATGACCGACGAGAAGACTGTCGTCATTGGTCTTGGGAATAACAGGTCGCTGAAGAACCTCTCCGAAAACCCGCACGCGGTCTACATGATAGTGGAGCCTGGCAGGTCACTTTCAGAGTGGAAGGGCATAAGGGTTTACCTCGAGGTCCAGGAGATAGCCAGATCCGGACCTGTCCTGGAAGAACTGAAAAACCAGATCGCAAAAGTTTCGGGGAAGGAAGGCGCGGCAATGATGTCAGCTGCCGTGACTTTCCGGGTTGCCGAGGTGAGGCCGCTCATCGACGCTGGCCAGGGGTGGGAGAGATCGATCTGATCGAAGCATGGATCTCACGGTTTTATCTTCTCACTTTTTTCTCGTTCTCGATGACATAACCTGGTGACACCTGCCCGGCACAATGGAATGCCTTGACTGCTATGAGACGTTGCCCCGCCATCTGATGCCAGGGCATACGAGTACCCGTTGAGAGGAGGTTATGTGAGATAAATATAACATATGTTAAAAATAAATAACAAATCTGATCGCTATGGCTGAAGACAAACAGGGAACATTCAGATCCCGCGCACGGACTGCCGGGTTGTTCCTCGCCGGGATGCTCTTGCTCATCACAGGCACAATCGACATGGTTTTCCTTGCTCCTCCTTCGGGAAGGGCTTTTTCCAGTGCACTTGTTTCGATGGGTACTGTGCTCGTGATAATCTCCGGTCTGCGCCTCTGGAAGGGTGAGAAGGATTCCTTCCAGGACGAGAGGACGAGGAAGATAGGAGCATATGGCCTATCCTGGTCATGGTTCCTCACATTTGTAGCCCTTTTTGCAATGTTCTTGTCGGACTGCCTCGGGTTCTGGTCGCCGGATGCGGGGACCCTGTCCGTGCTGCTCATCCTTCTTATGGGCATCTCAGCTCGGGCGTTCCAGATGTTCCTCTTCCGCAGGGGAGACGTGGACTGAAAGGAAAGCATTTTTAGGGGAATTGATTTTATGCAAACCAGGATACGGGAGTTCCGGGCGAAGAGAGACATGACCCAGGCCGAGCTTGCCGAGCGGGTCGGTGTCAGGAGGGAGACGATCGTGTTCCTAGAGTCCGGCCGGTACAACCCCTCCCTTCGGCTGGCGCACCGCGTGGCAAAGGAACTTGGGACCACGATCGACACCCTCTTTTCGTTCGGGGACGAGGACGATTACGTCGTGAATGAAGAGTGAATCGCCTCTTTCTGCCATGCACGGGAAGGAACGGATATCTCGAACCTTGCACCTCTCCCGGCGACCCCTGTCTCCCTGATGGAAAGCCCTGTGAGGGCCAGTATATCACGGGATATGGCGAGCCCGAGTCCTGTGTGACTCCCATACCCGTACTGGAAGATCAGTTCCTTGTCTCTCTCCTCCACCCCCCTGCCGTTGTCCTCGACGACGAGTGTCAGCGCGTTGTCCTCTTCCCTGTCCACATGGATTTGCATAATTGTCGCTCCTTCCGAGTGACGTATGGTGTTGTCAATCAGAGCATAGATGACGCGGTAGGCGAGGCCATCTGCAAAGACCTCCACGTCGGGGAGATCGACAGAGATCTCCAGGCCCTCGGGGTGGATCTCCCCGGCCGCCCGGGCGACCATCTTGCCGAGCGGCTGCCACACCGGCTGGGTCGAGCCGATATCCTGGTACTGCCTCGAGAACAGGAGGTAATCCGATATCTTATGAACCGTCTGGGTGGCAGGAGTGATGTACCGCCCGCAGTCGTCGCGCATCAGTTGAAGGTAACCTGATAACGCGGTGACAAGGTTGCTGATGTCGTGGCGGGTCAGGCGCGTGAGGAGCGAGATTTTCTCGTTCGCGATGCGGAGGGCAGACTCCTTGGCCTTCCTCTCGGTGATGTCCCTGATGACGAACACGACTCCTGCAGGTCCCCGATCAGGATCGTTCACTCTAGCCCCTGAAATACTGACGACCCGTGGCCGAGCGCCGTCGATCTCGGCCTCGATGTCCGTGACCGAACCCTTTCGGAGGACCGTGTTTATAAGATCGCCCCCCTGTTTCCCCACGATAACCTCACAGATGTCCCGACCAGGGAGGTCCTGTGCGCTTCTGGCAAGGATCCCGGTCGCGGCCGGGTTGGCACTCAGGATCTTTCCTTTCCCGTCGGTGAGGACGATGCCGTCAGGTATCAATGCCATGATCTGCGGCACCGCCATCTCGGGTGTCAGCTCCAGGAGGCCTTGTGTATGGATGGCATACGCTATCAGGAATGCAAAGGCGGCTATTCCGAAGAAGACCACATTCGGAGTGTATATCCCAAAAAACGGGAGGATAAAGGCTGATAGTGCTCCGGATACGATGAGAGTGAGAACCCCAAGACCCATGAGGCGTTTCTGGCGGGCCTGCTTCCCCCTGGTCTCTGACTTCCACGAGAGAGAGACAATGAAGAGCGCGAGGAGCATGACTGCCAGGAAATAACCAGATCCGAGGAGGTACACGAAACTGCCCATGACGGGCGTATAGACGTAGCCCGTACCCTCCCGGAAGATGACCGTATACAGGTCGTCGGTCAGGAGACCGATCAGGGAGACCACAAGCGAAGGTGCATAGATGCCCAGGGCAAGGATCCGGGAGTTCTCGTTTTTGGCAAGCGGGTGATCGCAGAAGACGGTGATGAAATGGAAGAAGACCGCGATGACCATGGGCCAGAAAGCACTCACCTCAAGCCAGAACCGGATGCTTTCCGGTGTCCTCACCTCCCAGATGAAAAATTCTCCGAGCGCCCAGTACGTCGCTGCGGCCATCGAAACGAGGAAGAGCCGGTTGACAAGGGAAGTGGGGTTCTTGGAGATGACGTATATCCCAAGGCCGAACGTGATGAATGCACACGCAAGGCAAAAATGCGCCATGAGAGTAAGAATTACCACGTGCCCCATCCCAAACCGCCCTGGGCGGAAAATTTCTTTACACCTATAGTCATGGCAGCCGGTTCCCCCCTAATCGCCTCCCCCTTATCTTACAGTATAGTATTCTCCAATTAAATACTGAAAAATATAACTCACCAAGTTTCTGGTATTAATGTGCCCGATAAAATTTGAGACACCACAGGAGTATATAAAGCCCCTGTCCACTATACCCCTCCATGCGTTTTTCCCCTGCAGGCATGAGGTGACGTCAACCTGACCGTGGTCACCGATATTATCCCGCCCGGTCTTTTCCCGGAAAGCTCTCCTGCACTGATAATGCCGGGGGTGATCACTCCCACTCAGTCTCCGCCTCCTCCTGGCCCGATGACCGCTGACCGGGTGATGACTACCCTCCACCGGCCGGTACAACGAGGCCGTCCTCAACAGTGCTGCTGTTGGCAGGGTGGCCCCTTTCCGAGGCTTCCTCACCGGAGGGCCGATGCCAGTTCCCTGACCTTCGCCCCTACCGCCTCTCTCGTCCCCCTCGGGTCGCCGAGCGTCCGTTCTACCTCGCGGACGATGGCAGAACCGGCAATCACCCCGTCTGCACCCGCACGTACCATCTCACGGACCTGGCCTGCCGTCCCGATGCCAAAGCCAGGCACCACGGGGAGGGTGGATACCGCCTTCACTGCCTGCAGGATTCCGATGACCCGGGGATCGATCTTCTCCCGGGCCCCTGTCACGCCGAGCACCGCGACGAGGTAGAGGAACCCGCCGGCCTTGGCTGCAATCTTCCCGAGCCGTTCTCCTGACGTTGTCTGGCTGACGAAGAGGACCGGGTCGATCCCCGATTCGCGGGCCGCCCGGCAGAAGGGGTCTGCCTCCTCGAGGGGCGCGTCGGCGACCGCGATCCCGTCTGTACCAGCAGCTGCTGCATCCCGGTAGAACGACTCGATTCCCCGCTGCACTACTATATTGGCATAGGTGAGGACGAGGACCGGTGTTCCCGAACGGGCCCGGAACTTCCGTACAAGGGTAAAGAGGGTGTCAGGCGTTGTCCCGGCATGCAGGGCGCGCTGCATGGCTTTCTGCATCACGGGGCCGTCGGCAACCGGGTCAGAGTGGGGCATCACGAGCTCGATGATATCTGCACCGCAACTCTCTGCCTCCCGCATCAGCTCAAGGGAGACCTCTTTATTGGGATCACCTGCAACGAGGCATGCGACGAGGAGCGGGCGGCCTGCTCCGGCGAACGCCTCCCCTATCCGCGATGTCACAGGGTATCACCCGCGAGAGCAGCGACCTGCGCCACGTCCTTGTCACCGCGCCCTGAAAGGTTGATCACCAGGATGTCGTCCTTCGCGAGCCCGGATGCTACCCTCTCTGCCAGCGAGACGGCGTGTGCTGACTCGAGCGCCGGGATGATCCCCTCGGTCCTGGAGAGGTAAAAGAACGCATCGAGCGCTTCCCTGTCTGTCACCGGGTGGTAACTCACCCTGCCGCAATCCCGCAGGTAACTGTGCTCCGGGCCCACCCCCGGGTAGTCGAGCCCTGCCGAGACACTGTGCGACTCGAGGATCTGTCCGAACGCGTCCTGGATGAGGTAGGAGTAGGCTCCATGGAGAACGCCCGGCCGACCCCTGCAGAGAGTCGCCCCGTGCCTGCCCTCCGGCCCTTCCCCACCCGCTTCCGCACCGTAAAGACGCGTCTTTTCGTTGAGGAACGGGGTGAAGATACCAATCGCGTTCGAACCCCCGCCAACGCAGGCGACGATCGCATCCGGGAGCCTCCCCTCCTTCTCCATGATCTGTTCCCGGGTCTCGTTTCCGATTACGGTCTGGAAGTCCCTGACCATAGTCGGGAACGGGTGCGGACCGACCACCGACCCGATAAGGTAATGCGTCGTCTCGACGTTCGCGACCCAGTCGCGGAGCGCCTCGTTGATGGCGTCCTTGAGCGTCCTCGATCCCGAGCTGACCGGTGTGACCTGTGCGCCCAACATCTTCATCCGGACGACGTTGAGGGCCTGGCGCTCGATGTCCTCATCGCCCATGTACACCACGACCTGCATCCCGAGCACTGCCCCGGCTATCGCTGTTGCAACGCCGTGCTGCCCGGCACCGGTCTCCGCGATGAGGCGTCTCTTCCCCATGAACCGTGCCAGCAAGGCCTGCCCGAGCGCATTGTTCAGCTTGTGGGCTCCTGAATGCAGGAGGTCCTCCCTCTTGAGGTATACCCTGCACCCGAAGTCGCGCGACACGTTCCTGCAGAAGGTGAGCGGTGTCTTCCGCCCGGCATACTCGTGGAGGTAGTACCGCATCTCATCCTGGAACTCCTCTTTCGGGACGATTGTCCGGAAGGCATGTTCCAGTTCCTCGAGGGCTGCCATGAGCGTCTCGGGGACGAACCGCCCCCCGTAAACCCCGAACCGGGACGGGTCAGTCATGGAGAGACCCCTTCGCCTGCCGGACAAAAGCCCTGACGAGCCCCTCGTCCTTCCGGCCGGGGGAGATCTCCACGCTGCTCGCGACGTCCACTGCATAGGGCTGGACGCGCTGGATCGCCCCGGCGACGTTCGAAGGGGAGAGCCCGCCGGCGAGGATGACCGGGACTCGGCTCTCCCTCGCTATCCATTCCGCGAGGGCTTCATCGAAATGCCTGCCTGTCCCCCTGCTCGCGTCCACCGCGATGGCATCGGCATACGCAGGGAGGGCGCCGGGCGAGTCGACCATGCAGATCGTGCGGACGGGCAGCTTCTCCTCCAGGGGGAGGGAGACCTGGACTGCGTCCGGGTTTATGGCGAGCATCGTCTCGATATCGCCCGGGGACTCCGTTGTCGAGACACAGACCCTTGTCACGTACGGGCCGACCGAGGAGAAGATCTCCCGGGCAGCCTTCGGGGCCACCGAGCGGGGAGAGTCCGAGAACATGACGACGCCGATTGCATCCGCACCTGCGTCCTCTGCCATGCAGGCATCTTCCGGGGATGTTATCCCGCATATCTTCACGCGAATACGAATCCCTCCAACTTTTTTGCAGGGTTCCCCGCAGAGACGATCGACGACCCTATCAGGAAACCATCTACCAAGGACCGGAACCTCCTGACATCGCAGGGCCAGAGAAAACCGCTCTCGGACACCACGCGGCAACCGGCACCGCGTGCACGGGGCGCGAGCCGTTTTGTCACGGAGAGATCGATACTCATGTCTGAGAGGTCCCTGTTATTGATTCCGATCATCCGCGTGCCCGACGAGAGGGCGATGTTAAGCTCCTCCCCGGTGTGCACCTCGACGAGAGGTTCGAGCGAGTATGACCGGGCGAGTTCGACGAAGTCGGGCAGCCTCTCCCGGAGGACAGCCGTGATCAGGAGCACTGCGTCTGCCCCGAGAGCCCGGCTCTCGGCGACCTGCCTCTCGTCGATGATGAAGTCCTTGCGGAGTACCGGGACCGTGACTGCGTCCCGGACCGCCGGGATGAAGGCATCGCTGCCGCAGAAGAACCGTGGCTCGGTGATGACCGAGAGGGCGGCACAGCCTGCAGAGACCATGGAGAGGGCGAAACGACGGGGATCGATATCCTGGCAGAGGACCCCCCTGGACGGGGACGCTGCCTTTATCTCTGAAATTATTGCGTTTTTCCCGTTGTTGCGCCTTACCGCGTCATAGAACCCGGTTGCCGCCCTGGGGATCCCCACTGTCTCCTCCATGTCAGCAGGCATCCGGGCGACCCGCTCGGCTGTCGCAGCGACGATCATGTCCAGGATCATGCCCCACCCCGGGATACCCTCGCCAGGGCGGCGAGCTTGCTCTCGGCTCGGCCCGAACCGATTGCGTCCATGGCGAGATCGATGCCGTCACCGATGTCCTTAGCCTTCCCCCCCACGTAGAGCGCCGCCCCGGCGTTCATCGCAACAACGTCGCGGGCGGCGCCAGGCCCGCGCCCCTGCAGGACACCGCGTATGATCTCCGCGTTTCCCTCTGTGTCCGACCCGCAAAGGTCCCGCAATGGGTATTCCGGGATGCCGAAGTCACCGGGGGAGATCGTATACTCCTCGATGCGGGAACCGTTCAGCTCGGCCACGCGCGTCTTTCCGGAGACCGAGATCTCGTCGAGGCCCGACCCGTACACGACGAGCGCCCGGCGGACTCCCATGAGGCGGAGGGCACCTGCGACGGGGGCGAGTAATTCTTGAGAGAATACACCGACCAGGCGCGCGGGGGCACGAGCCGGGTTCAGGAGGGGCCCGAGGATGTTGAAGACGGTGTAGCAACCCATCTCCCGGCGGACTCCTGCGACGTTACGGAAGGCGGGGTGGAAGAGGGGGGCGAAGAGAAAACCGATCCCGATCTCCTCCACGGCCCGGCAGACCTGCTCCGGGGGAAGGGCAATGTCCACACCAAGGGCCTCGAGCACATCGGCGGAGCCGCACCTGCTGCTCACCGCCCGGTTGCCGTGTTTCACCACCGGCGCACCGGCACCCGCCGCAACGATCGCTGCCGCCGTGCTGATGTTGAACGTGGAGGCCCCGTCTCCCCCTGTCCCGCAGGTGTCGATGAGAGTTCCCTCGACCCGCGGCGAGATAGTGATCGCGTAGTCCTCGAGAACCCTGCAGAATGCGGCAATCTCCTCCGGTGTCTCGCCCTTGAGCCGGAGGGCTGCAAGGAAGGCACCTGCCTGGGCCGCGGTCGCCCCTCCCGTGGCAAGGAGGCCCATCGCCTGCCGGGCCATCTCCGGCGAGAGAGCCCTGCCGCCAGTCAATGTCCTGATGGCGTCCTGCATCATGCACCCCCCGCACCGAGGAAGTTCGCCATGATCTGCCTCCCGTCCGGTGTCATGATGCTCTCGGGATGGAACTGGAGGCCGTAGATGGGCAGATGCCGGTGCATCACGCCCATCACGCACCCGTCGTCCTCCGAGACGGCGACAGTCCGGAACTCCCGGGGGAGTGCGTCTGCGGGTGTGGCGAGGGAGTGGTACCGCGTCGCGACGAGGGGGCTCCTGATACCGGCAAGAATTCCCTCACCGGTATGGCGGATGGAACTCGTCTTGCCATGGACAGGGGTCTCCAGCCTCTCGACTTTTCCACCGAAAGCATAGACGATCGCCTGGTGGCCGAGGCACACGCCGAGAATGGGAACTTCCCCCGCGAATTTCGCGATAACATCAAGGCATACCCCCGAGTCTTCGGGCCTCCCGGGCCCGGGAGAGAGGATGACCCGGTCGGGTGCCGCGGCCGCGACCTCGGAGAGCGGCCGGTCCGATGTCAGGGTTACGGGGGTCGCCCCGAGCATCCCCACCATCTGGTGGAGGTTGTAGGTGAAACTGTCAAAGCAGTCGACGATGACGACCTTCATTGCCGCACCCCCGCAGAACGGACAGCATCGACCATGGCTCCGGCCTTCGCCATTGTCTCATCGAATTCCTTCTCCGGGACCGAGTCGGCGACGATGCCGGCACCCGCGGAGAACTCGACCCTCTCTCCCCTCGCGACCAGCGTCCTGATGGCGATTGCAAACTCGAGCGCCCCCTCGAACCCCGCATACCCAACCGCCCCGGCATACACGCCCCTTGGGTGCCCTTCTAGTTCCGCAATGATCTGCATCGCCCTGATCTTGGGAGCGCCGCTCACTGTCCCTGCAGGGAAGCAGGCTGCGAGAGCATCGAACCTGTCGCACCCGGGCCTCAATGTGCCGCACACCCTCGAGACGATGTGCTGGACATGGGAGAACCGTTCCAGCTCCATGAACTCGGGGACCTGGACGGACCCGAAAGCAGCGACCTTCCCGATGTCGTTCCTGGCCAGGTCGACGAGCATCAGGTGCTCGGCCCTCTCCTTGGGATCGGAGAGGAGCTCGGCAGCCAAGGCTTCGTCCTCGGCTGGGTCCTTCCCCCGCGGCCTCGTCCCGGCTATCGGAACGGTCTGGACAGTACTTCCCGCGACACGAACGAGCATCTCGGGGCTCGACCCGACGATGGCCTCGTCCCCGAACTGGAGGTAATAGAGGTAGGGCGAAGGGTTGATCGTCCTGATCGCCCCGTAGAGAGCAAGCGGGTCCCGCCGGTAGGGACACGAGATCTTGCGGGAGAGGACCACCTGGAAGATGTCTCCCTCCCTGATGTACTCCTTTGCCCGCCGGACTGCCTCCCCGAACTCCTCGCGACTCATGCTTGAAGAAAGCTCCAGAGGGGCTCCTCCGGGAAGTAGATCTCTTTTCTCTCTTTCCGCGGGAGGTACCGCTTCTACTTCCTCTTTCAGGTGCTCGAGTCTCCCTTGGGACTCCTCTTTCACATCCTCTCTCTCGTCCTCGCCCGATAGGGGAGAATTATCAAAGAGGAGGCAGGATTCGTTCACGTGGTCATAGACGACCCCGCAGGTGCAGAGCATGAACCTGGCTGGAGGCCCGTCCTCCCCGGCACGGACGAGCCCTCCCGAGAGGGAGGTGACCGCGTCGTAG
>JAPXNX010000026.1:0-12063 GCA_033811795.1 Methanolinea sp.
GCCGTCATGCCCTTCTTCGTCCTGTGCGACCGATGGGACATCGGGGGGCTCTCGGTCCCCTGCGGCGGCGAGTCCGGGTCCCCGACAGTCTACGTGTACGACGGGTACGAAGGTGGCATCGGCCTTGCCGAGAAGGGGTACGAGATCTGCGGGACGCTTCTCCAGACCGCCGCCTCCCTCGTGGCAGGCTGCCCGTGCACGGACGGCTGCCCGTCCTGCATCCTCTCCCCCAAGTGCGGGAGCGACAACCAGCCCCTTGACAAGAGGGCGGCAGGAGATCTGCTCTCGCTTTCGGCAGGTGGAAAGACGGCTGAAAAGTGAGAGAAGAGGGGGGGACCCTATCTCTTCTCACCGAGAACGCATATCGAGGCTGGTTCCCGCACCAGGAGCGCGAGGCTCTCGGTTATCGCGAACTCGAGGCTGTCGCCCGCGGGACCGATATAGCCTACAGACATGTCCTGGCCCAGCACGATCGAGGCATACCTCTTCCCTGTTGCCAGGAGCACCCCGCCATTCTTGAGGGTTGGGGCCTTGAAGACACCATCCATTGCGATGCTCCTCAAGTGCTCAAGCTCCGTGCCCTGGCCCTGGGGGTACCTCCTGAAGAGGAGGTTGTACCGTGACGGCGCCAGTGCCATGGCATAAGGTCCATGGTAACCTGCATCATCCAGTGCGATCATTGCCTGGATGATGTCGTCTGCAGCCTTTCCAACAGTGCTCCACGGGGAGAGTGTCATCTTCCCGGCCTCATCGTGCGTGGTCAGCCCCTCGTTCCCGCCAACGCCTTCGAACACGAGTGCATCCTCCTGCCGGGCGCACTCGGTCGCTGCCTGGATGGCAGGGGCTGCCGAGAACGGCAAGCCGTTCTGTTCGTAGGCAACGAGGTCCCGCAACCCGAGCGAGAACCGGGTGGAGATCATGTGGACCGGGACGACCCCGCTCACCGAGAGGCATTCGCTCACGCGGGAGTCCTCGAGGGGCACCGCCTTGAGACCGAGGCCGTATGGCCCCTCGATCTCGAGCAGCCTCCTCCCGGCAAGGATGCCCTTTGCAGCATCGACCATCGCCTGGTCGAGCAGCTCCCATGTCCCCGGGCCGATCGGGGCGTCGTCTCTTCCCAGGTACTGGATGGACATATCCCCTCTCACTCCTTGAGCGACCCGATGGTCAATGGATTGTCTTTTTTATCAGCAGGCGACCGGGCGCTCCCAGGCTGTGCCAGCTTCGCGATCTCGGCCTCGACCTCTGCAGCCCCCTGGGCATAGAAACCCGGTTCGTCAGGGACGAGTTCCTGCAGCAGCCTCAAGAATTCCCCTGCGTGCACCCGTTCCTCGTCTGCGATGTCGAGGAGGACCTCCTTCGAGAGCTTGTTGTCTATGGACTCCGCAAGCTGGGTGTACATCTGCACTGCTTCGTATTCGGCCGCAACCATCAGCCGGATTGCCCGGACAAGCTCGGCCTCTGTGAGCTTCCGGTCACTTTTCATACCAGAGAATGCTGTACTAAATCCTGGCATATGGATCACTCTTCTCAACGTAACGGGCAAGAACCCTCATTAGGCCATCCATCTTCATTTTATTTTAACGTGCTGGAGAAGCACCCCGAACTGGTGACTCTAAAAAAAGGGTGTCTTCAGGTGCCGGAACGACAGATTGCATGCGATGGCATGCGGTCCCATCTCCGGCACTTTTCAGTCCGGGGTGGCGCCGGGACTGTTCTCCACTCTTTCGCAGACCGATCGCACGATCTCTCTCGAGCTGCAGATGGGGTCGCCCCGGTACTGCCCGATCCTGACGAGGAGGGGAGAAAGCCCCCTCTCTTCCAGCGCCCGCCCGATCTTCTCCTCGTCGAAGTGCTGGTCGTACCCGAACGTGATGACATCGGGCCGGATCTCCCCGATTGGCCGGAACATGTCGTAGAGGTCCCCGAGGACGGCGTGGTCGACGACCCGGAGGGCCGCGACCATCTTCAGGCGCTGCCCCTCGGGGATGACGGGCTTTGGCTTGTGCTTCACATTCCGGTCCCTGGCGACGATGACAAAGAGCTCGTCGCCGAGGCGCCGCGACTCCCCGAGGTAGTACAGGTGCCCGGGGTGGAGTATGTCGAAAGTCCCCGTCGCGACGACGCGCCTCATGCCACCACCTCCAGGCCGGCAGGGCTTCCGTCTGCTCGGAAACACCGCCAGCTGTCCCTGCTGTACGGATACCCCACGATGAGGTGGTACCGCCCCGTCCGCGGGAAAAAGGAGAGGTCCGCCTGCGAGGGGGAGAGCACACCGTTCGGGTGGCTGTGCACACTCCCGGCAACGTGGGTGTCGAGGGGCATCATGTCGAGGAAGAGGGTCGCACTCCCGCTCCCGGCCACGGTCCCGGGAAGCAGGGTGAACTCGGAGATGATCCCGCCCTCCTCCCGCAGGACTCCTGCGAACTCGCGGGGATGGCTCTCCCTCCCGAGTTCCAGCAGGAGGTCGAGGAGCGCCAGGCGTATCCCCCGTATCGTCATGTACCTCTCCTGTTTGGACGGGTGAGTGCAAAAAACCATGGCCCGCGGCGGGCCCCATCAGAATGGGCCGTCTTGTTCGAAGCTCCTGCCGAACCGGATGGCGAGTTCGGCCTTGTAAAGCTCCTTTCCCAGGTATGCGGCATGGTCGAGGAGGGAGACGTCCCGTCCTGCAAGGATGGAGGAGAAGACGTCCGTCCACGACGTGCCCCGGTACGCACGGCCATGGATGGCGGCAACGATCTCGTCTCCCTCGATCCCTATCCGGAAGTTCCCGCATGGGTCGTACTGGATCTCCCGAGGTGCAGGCGCCGCCCGGATGGCCTCGCCGTACTCGATGGGGGGTTCCCGCCTCCGCCTCTTCTCCTTTATGACCAGGAGGTCGACCCCAAGGTCCTTTGGGTAGGGGCGGTCCCGGGATAGGACCATCATCTCTGTCGCCCTCCGCATCTCCGCGACCGATCCCCGGGTCTTGTCGCTGTGCTCGCTCGTGAAGATGACGGCCGCGCCGAGCTCGGCTGCCATCGCCGCAAGGAGCGCGTTCTGCCCGATCGAGTCCGCGTCCAAGAGCTCGACCACGTTTCCCGCCCCGAAGAAGAGGGGAGCGTCGTTTCCGGAGAACTGCCGGAGGGCTGCAACCAAGCCCGAGCCTGCCGGGGAGAGGACCGGGTCCGCGAGAAGGCACTCGATCCCGGCGTCCCGCGCAGCCGCCAGGTTTGCAGAAAGACCCCGCTCCCCCGGGACGACAACCGCCGCGATGCCGGCCTCCGCGACGGCCTTTCCAACCAGCGGGATGTTTGACTCCTGGAGGCTCAGGATGATGTCTGCCCTCCCCAGCGCAGCCTCGATCAGTACAGGGTCCTGGGAGTCGAGAGATAGGGGGCCGTCGATCCCCTCCAGCCTGGAGAAGACCGACTCGACATCGCCTGGCGCCGCATCGAACGAGAAGCCGAGGTCCACGATGTCCGCACCCCGGGCGAAGCATTCCTCCACCTTTTCCCGGATACCGGGCACCCGGTGGGCGTCCATGATCTCGGCAAGCACTTTCATCCGCGATGTCCCGCCGATCCGGACACCCTTTATGATGAAAGAGAAGTCCGAGGCGGACTCGGCCGCGGCGACACGGGACACGGCCTCCTCCCTTCCCCTCTTTGCGAGGAGGTCGTCTGCAGGGGTCGTCCGCGAGAGGGTGACTCCCGGGAGGAGCGGGAGGACGTAACGCAGGTCCGCGGCGTGGCGGGGGCCGAGGAAGATCGGGACGCCAGTCGCCTCCTCCACGCCGCGGAAGGACGCAACGCACATCCCGGAGACGATTGCCATGTCGTATCTGTCCTGCAGGAGGAGTTCCCGCAGCTGTTCCGGCTTCAGGAACGAGGCGATCTCGCCGGTGACGACCACGCGGGCGTCGAGGGCACGTGCCGCCTCTTCCACCACTGCCCGGGTCGCCATGCCCGTGGGCAGGAGGATGCGCATAAATTTCCTTAATATCACGAAGGTCAAAAAGGGTACGATCAGATGCTCTCCTGCGACCTCCACATCCATACCAACTATTCACGCGATGGCGAGAGCTGCGTGGAAGAGGTCATCCGCAGGGCCGAGGCGGCAGGTCTCGATGCCATTGCGATCACCGACCATGACACCGTGAGCGGGGCCCTCCATGCCCTATCGGTCCCGACACGCCTGGTCGTCATACCAGGGACCGAGGTCTCGACGCGCCAGGGCCACCTCCTCGTCCTGGGTGTCACCGCCCCACTGCCCAGGGGCCTTGACATGGAGGTGTCCATCCGGATGGCAAAGGAGATGGGGGGCCTTGTCATCCTCCCCCACCCCTTCCACCTCTGGCGCCACGGGGCTGGGAAGAAGATAGACGCGTGGGTCCGCGAGCTGGACGCGATCGAGGTCTTCAACAGCAGGTATATCGTCGGGTCGGCGAACCGGAAGGCGGAGAGGGTTGCGGGGCGGCTGGGCAAGCCGTGCGTGGGGGGCTCGGACGCCCACAATGCCCGTTTCGTGGGGTATGGCAGGACGCTCGTCGGGAGCGAGCGCACCGTCCCTGCTGTCCTCGATGCCATCAGGGCGGGGAGGACTGTTGCCTACGGGAGGATGACTCCCCTCCGGACATATACCCGCCAGTCATTGAGAAACACATGGAAGAGGATCTCGCATCGGATCATCCAGAGGTAACGCGGCTTGCGCTCCGCTGCGGGTACCTGGGGGACAGGTTCTCCGGGTCCCAGGTCCAGGCCGGTGCGCGGACTGCCGAGGGGGAGTTCATCGCCGCATGCCTACGCCTTGCGCTCTTTTCTGATCCCCGGTCCGGCCGGTTCCAGGCAGCGGGAAGGACCGACCGGGGGGTCCATGCCCGCGGACAGGTCTTCTGCATCTCGACCCTGTCTCCGGAACGGGCGATAACCCTGCTCCGGTACCACCTGCCTGCCGACATCTGGGTGACTGGGTATGCCAGGGTCCCTCCCGGCTTCCACCCGCGTCACCGGGCGGCGCACCGGACCTACCGCTATTTCTTCGGAGAGACGGATCTTGATGCCCGCGCGATGGACGAGGCAGCTCGGGCTTTCGAGGGGACCCACGACTTTTCGCTCTTCGCCCGCCCGGACAAAAGGGACCCGGTGCGGACGGTCCTCTCTGCTCGGGTCTTTGCCGAGTCCGGCATCGCAGTCTTCGAGGTCTGCGCCGAGAGCTTCCTCTGGCACATGGTAAGGTACATGGCATCGGCACTCTTCCTAGTCGGGTCGGGAGAAGCGGATGGTACCCTCATCGCCACGCGCCTGGACGGCGAGCCGTGCAGCCAGCTCTCGCCGGCACCCCCGGGGGGCCTCGTCCTGTGGGACGTGGAGTACGGGTTCTCCTTTTCTCCCCTTGATCCCGGGAGAAAGGCCCGCTCGTTCCTGGAGAGTGAGTTGTCCGCCTCCCGGGCGAGGGCATGCGTGGCAGGACACCTCGCTGCCGATGCTGCCTGCCCTGCCGGCGGTGAGGACCCGGGGGAGGGTATACCGTGACGGAATTTACCTGCTCGCGCTGTGGAAAATGCTGCATGAGCCTCGGGCGGCACATCCGGGTTGTCAGGAGCACCCCGCCCCGCTCCTTTGTCATCCGCGTCCAGGTGACCGGCGAGACGCTCCCTGTCCAGGTCGTCCCGTCTCTTTCCCCCCTCTTCTCCCGGAAAGACCCCCCCGCCTGGGAACCGGGGTGGTGCCCGTTCCTGCGGAAGGAGGGAGAGAATCTCTACACGTGCACCATCCATCCCTTCCGCCCGCGCATTTGCCGGGAGTTCCGGTGCATGACCATGCGTATCCTCGACTCGTCCGGCCGGGAGGTGGGGCGGGTCAAGGGGAGGTCCTCGCTCGTTTCCGGGGACGCCGGCCTCGCACAGCTCTGGAACGACGCCGTCGCACCCCTGGCGTGCCTTCCCCAGGGTGAATTTTACCGCCGGTGCCGCGAGATCCTCGAGTCCCGCGGATACAGGGTCGAGATATTTGACGAGTGAGGGGGAGATAATCACTTAAGCAGTGATTGGAATGACGTCCTGCCCTAACCGTCAAGTTGATATATTTTTGCGCATATGAGAAATATATGTGCATGGGCACAGGAGGAAGACAAGATATGCCAGGACTCGACGGAACCGGTCCCCTCGGGAGGGGGCCCCTGACTGGATGGGGAATGGGACGCTGCAGGGCTCTTGGTGTTGCCCCGGTACCCCCGCAGGTGGAGCAGGAGGCTGCCCCGGCAGCAGAAGAGGGCAAGCAGGTGCAACCGGCACAAAATGCCGCCGGCTATGTGCCCCTTCGGGGTTTCCCTGTTGTGTATGGCCGTGGTCGTGGTGGCATACCCCGGGGCTGTGGCAGGGGATCCAGGATTGGGCGTTGCTGGGGCTTCTTCCGTTGAAACGGAGACCGGTCCGATCCGACTCCCACGGGAAATACGGGTGATGCAATGGCTGACAAATCGCGTCAAATGGGCAGGGGTTCTTCCCCTTTTTCCACTCACCAGCCTGGGCCCGCGGGGCGGGCAAGGTCTATTCCCCTAAGGACAGCTCTCCAGATAGCGCGGGAGAAGCATAGGTCACGGTCCTCCCGGAGGAAGATATTTCGCGAGGAGCACGAGCGATACCTCGACATCGTTCAGCTGATGAGAGAGACCGGCGGGAACTGACAGGCCAGTGCCAAATAGACCCGGGACCCCTGCCGGTCAGACCGTTGCCCCCCTCCCAAGGTGATCAACCTCATATTGACAGAGGCCAAATGAAAACCAGGGGAACATGTCGACGGATGCTGTGATGGGGGGGACCGGTCGCCGGAGGGGGAGGCCGAGGATGCCCCGGGTGCTGAGAGAGACCACATCCACCCGGTGCTTCGCACCCGAGTGCGCACCAAACGAGGACGGACTTGCAATCACGCTCCTTCCCGAGGAGGTGGAACTACTCCGGCTCATCGACTTCGAGGGGCTCGAACAGGAGGAGGCCGCAGTCGTCCTCGGCGTGTCACGGAGGACTGTATGGAGGGACCTGCATACCGCGAGAAAGAAGGTGGCCGAGGCCCTGACCACCGGCAAGTGCCTCCGGATGGAGGGGTGCCCCCGTATGGAGCGGGGTGAATGCCCGCGGAAGTGCTGCCGCCGTGGCCGGCAGGACTCCTGACCCCGGGGCCCCCCGCTCCAATTTTCGTTTTTTTGCCGCGATCCGGGAAAGATTCCTTTTCTGGGACAAATGCATCAGGTTTATAACATTCTACTCATATGAGAAATAATAGAGGGTCGGGCAGAGCATTACTGGGGTCGCGTAATTTAATTTACCCAGGTGCCTTCCCTGGACAGTCCCCCCCTGCAGAAAAATACGTGAGGATGCCATGAAACACCCATTTATTTCGGTCCGGAACCTCTCCATGGAGTACTCGGGAAAGAAAGTCCTCGACAACCTCTCTTTCGAGATTTACGAGGGCGAGACCATAGGGATCATCGGAAAGAGCGGCGCAGGAAAGAGCGTGCTCATCCACCTCCTCCGCGGAGTGGAAGACCCCCCTACAGCGGGGTCGGTCATTTACCACTTGAGCCGGTGCCCAGAGTGTACGTATGTCGGGCTGAAGAGCGATTCAGGGAGACCCTGCCCGCGGTGCGGTAGCACCCTCCTGGGTTCTGACCTGGACTTCTGGAAGCCGGGGAACGAGACTGAAAAGAGCCTCATCATGCGGCGCACTGCCATCATGTTCCAGAGGACCTTTGCGCTCTACGGGGACGACCGCGTCATCGAAAATGTCCTCCGCGCCCTCGATGACATAAACTATGTCGAGGATGCGATCAACCGGGCGGCTGACCTCCTTGACCAGGTCCACCTCTCGCACCGGATGATGCACATCGCCCGTGACCTATCGGGCGGGGAGAAGCAGCGGGTGGTGCTCGCCCGGCAGCTCGCGCGCGACCCCCTTCTCCTCTTTGCCGATGAACCGACAGGCACGCTCGACCCGCAAACTGCAGACATCGTGCACCAGATGCTCCTCTCGGCATCGAGGGACTCGGGGATGGGTATTGTAATCACCTCCCACTTCTCCAGGGTCATCGAGAACACGGCCACACGCGTGATCCTCCTCGAAGAGGGGAGGATCGAGAAGATCGGGGCTCCACGGGAGGTCATATCACATTTCCTCCGGGACTACTCGTGCGACGAGGACGAACCTCCCGTCACTTTTGGCGATGAGATCCTCGCGGCAAGGGACGTTGCCAAGCACTACATATCGGCCGACCGAGGGCTGATCCGGGCTGTCAACGGCGTTTCGTTCAATGTGAACAGGGGGGAGATCTTCGGGATAATCGGGAAGAGCGGTGCAGGAAAGACCACGCTTTCGCGGATCATCGCCGGGATCATCGAGCCGACGGCAGGCGAGATGAACTTCCTTGTCGGGGACGAGTGGATCGACATGACAAAGCCCGGAATCGAGCACCGCGGGAGAGCGAAAGAATACATCGGGCTCCTCCACCAGGAGTACGACCTCTACCCCCACCGCACCGTCCTCGACAACCTCACCGACGCGATCGGCCTGGAGTTTTCCAAGGAGCTTGCCGTCCGGAAAGCCAGGATAACCCTGGCGATGGCCGGGTTCCCAGAGAATACGAGCGGGGAGATTCTCTTCAAATACCCGGACCAACTCTCCGAGGGCGAGCGGCACAGGGTCGCCCTTGCCCAGGTCCTGATCCGCGAGCCCCGCATGGTGATACTCGACGAGCCGACCGGGACGATGGACCCGCTCACCAGGAGGGACGTCAGGCACTCCATTCTCAATGCCCGCCAGGAGATGGACCAGACCTTCATCATAGTCTCCCATGACATGGACTTTGTCCGGGAACTCTGTGACCGGGTTGCCTGGATGAAGGGAGGAAAAATTGTCGCCATGGGAACGGTCCCCGAAGTGATGAGTGCCATGCCACCCGAAGAGGCGGGGATAGCCCTTTCAGGCAGGGTCCCGGAACAGGCGACCTGACCCTGCCTGTCTTCTACGACCTTTATTCCACGCAATGTCCCGGCTTGCGGTTTTTATGCGACTGGCAAAACCAGGAACATCACGATAATCCTATGATCCCGCGGGATTCAGCATCAGACATTCAGCCAGGTAATGAACAACCATGGAGTCCTGGGAGGTATCGCGGGAAGGTACAGTAACACCGGTAGTTTCCCTGCCATGGTTTATCTCGCGTGTGGTCAGATCGAAATTGAATTTACCCACTTGAAATGACGAGGAGTGTTATTATCAATGGCGGATAACCTGAGAGGCTGAAGTCCGATGACGGAGATCCCCCGGGAAGAATACATACTGAAGTGCACGTCGGCATGTGCTGGCTGCGGCAGCACCCTCTCCCTCCGCTACGTCCTCAAGGCAGCGGGGCGCGATACGGTCCTCGTCGTCCCTGCCTGCTGCACGAGCGTGATACAGGGCACGTATCCGAACACTGCTTTCAACATCCCCGTTTACAACGTGGCGTTTGCCTCGGCTGCCGCGTGCGCCTCGGGGATGAGCACGGCGCTCCGTGCCGCCGGAAAGAAGACGCATGTCATTGTCTATGCCGGTGACGGTGGGACGGTGGATATAGGGATACAGGCCCTCTCGGGCGCGTTCGAGAGGGGCACCGACTTCCTCTACATCTGCTACGACAACGAGGCGTACGGGAACACCGGGATGCAGCGGTCGGGAGCGACACCGCTCGGCGCACGGACGACGACAACGCCCGCGGGCAAGACGCAGCCCAAGAAAGACCTCGACGGGATCGTCGCCGCCCACAAGCCCCCGTACATGGCAACGGCGTGCCCGGCATACCCAAAGGACCTCTTCCGGAAGGTGGAGAAGGCCCTATCGTACCGCGGGCCGACATTCATCCATATCCTCTCCCCCTGCCCGCCGGGGTGGCGGTTCTCCACAGAGAAGACGGTCGAGATGGGAAAGCTGGCCGTCCGGACCGGCATGTGGATCCTGTACGAGCGCGAACAGGGGAAGGTGACGATAAACGGCCCCTCCAAGGCAGCGATGGTCAAGCCGCTCCCTGCGGAGGAGTACCTCCGTGCACAGGGCAGGTTCGGTGGGATCAGTGCAGAAGCGGTTTCGCGCATGAAGGACGATGCCGCGGCACTCGCGCAGCGTCTCCAGAAGGAGGAGAAGGGCATATGCTGACGGTTGCAACCGGGAACAAGGCGGTTGCCGCCGCGGTGAAGGAGGCCGCGCCCGCCGTAGTTGCCGCATACCCGATCACGCCCCAGACGGAGATCGTGGAGCAGATAGCGGAATACGTCTCGTCGGGAGAACTCAGGAGCCAGTACATCCCGGTGGAGAGCGAGCACTCGGCAATGGCCGCCTGCATTGGGGCTAGCGTGACCGGGGCCCGGACGTTCACGGCGACGAGTTCCCAGGGCCTCCAGTACATGCACGAGATGGTCAACTGGGCGGCAGGGGCCCGCCTCCCGATCGTCATGGCCAACGTGAACCGCGCCCTGGGTCCGGGGTGGAACATCTGGGCCGAGCATACCGACGCCATCCAGGAGAGGGACTCAGGGTGGCTCCAGGTGTACGTGGGATCGGTCCAGGAGGCGTTTGATGCCGTCCTGATGGCGTTTGCCATCGCAGAGGACGAGCGGGTCCTCCTCCCCGTTATGGTGAACCTCGACGGGTTCCTCCTCTCGCACACGATGCAGCCGTTCGAGGTCTCCCGGGCCGGGGACTTCATCCCGCCGCTCCACCTCCCGCACGCCATCGACCCTGCCGCACCCGGCGGGTACGGGACGCTCACCGGGCCCGATGACTACTTCAAACTGCGCTGGGACATCGAGCGCTCTATGCGGGACTCCGCCGGCGTGATCAGGGAGACGCAGGAGCGGTTCGCCAGGAACTTCGGGAGGAAGTACGGCATGGCCGAGGAGTACAGGTGCGAGGACGCAGAGGTCGTCGTTGTTGCCATGGGGACGTTAGGCAGAGAGGCGGAGGTCGCCGTCGACCTCCTCCGGGGAGAGGGGATACGTGCCGGCAGCATGCGGGTCCGGTGGTTCCGGCCGTTCCCGCGGCTCGACCTTTCCGGGCGGGACGTCGTTGTAATCGACCGCGACTACTCGTTTGGGTTCGGCGGGGTCCTGGCAAAGAGCCTCGCCGCGGCAGTTGGTGCCAGGCCTTTCAGCGTCATTGCAGGGCTCGGAGGCCAGGAGGTCACGTACGAGGACATCGCAGGGTTCGTCCGGGAACGGAGGCCGGGAGAGGAACTCTGGTTCGGGGTGAACAGCGATGTTTGAGGTCCGCATTCACTCCCGCGGCGGCCAGGGGGGTGTGACTGCCGCACGGCTGCTCGCGCTCGCGGCGGTCCGTGACGGGAAGTATGCTACTGCCTTCCCGTTCTACGGCGCAGAGCGCCGCGGAGCGCCGGTCGTCTCGTTCGTGCGGATCGACGGTTCCCCCATCCGGATCTCAAGCCAGGTCAGGAGGCCTGACCTCGTCATAGTGCTCGACCCGAGCGTGATGGACGTCGTCGACGTGCTGCAGGGGATCAAGCCCGGCGGGCGCGTCCTCCTCAACGCGAGGGACCGCCGGGACATGGGCGGGCACCCGGCCTATTCTGTTGACCTGACCGGGATCGCGCTCCGGGAGAAGCTCGAGGTCGCCGGCAGCCCGATCCTCAACACGGCCGTACTCGGCGCTCTTGCAAAGATGGGGATAATTTCCATGGAATCTGCAAAATCTGCCATCAGGGAGATGTTCTCCGACCCGAGGAACGTGTCTGCCGCAGAGGCGGCCTACAGGGAGCTGGCCGCATGAGCCAGCGCCGCCGCCTCGCCATCAGCCGCCCGGTGACCGGTGCCTGCGGGAAGACCGGTTCCTGGCGCGTTTTCCGTCCCCGGATCGACCGGGAGAAGTGCAATGCCTGCGGTATCTGCGCGATGTACTGTCCCGAGGCTGCAATCAGCGAAGACCTCGCAATCGATTACGACTTCTGCAAGGGCTGCGGCATCTGCGTGAACGAGTGCCCGAAAAAGGCGGTATCCATGGAGAGAGAGGACAAGTAGCCCTCCCATTTTCCTCTTCT
>JAPXNX010000027.1:0-12012 GCA_033811795.1 Methanolinea sp.
ATTGCGGCAGGGATCCCGACTGCATCCCGGCCTGCACAAACGGAGGGCAATTTACTCCCCTCCAACGGAAAAACCAGTGCGTTTTTCCCGGAGTAGCGCTCTGTTTTTTAAAAAAACCTCGCATCGCCCGGCGTTTCGTAGTGAATCCGTGGTAAACCACCTGTTCCAGGGAAAGAAAAACATAACGTATTTAAATCTTCGTTCGATACTATTCAGTGAGGTGAATGTAACCTTGACAACTTATGGAATAGAGTTCGTACCAGGTGCTGTCAATGTCAAGCAGGTCGTGAACTACTGCAAGCTCGCAGAGTCCAAGGACATTGACTATGCATGGATCACCAACCACTACAACAACCGCCACTGCTACCCCACCCTTGCCATGATCGCGGCAAATACCACGACGCTCAAGATGGGTCCGGGTATCATGAACACCTTCACTGACACTCCGGCGGCAATTGCGTCCTTCGTGGCCACTTTGAACGAGATCTCCGATGGGCGCGCAGTGCTTGGCATCGGCCCGGGAGATCTCTCCACGCTGCCAAAGCTGGCGATCCAGCCCGCCAAGCCTATCGCCCGCCTGCGTGAAGGTGTCACGCAGATCCGGAGGCTCCTGGCCGGCGAAGAGATCAAGAAGAGCGGCAAGATGGAGTTCTTCGACTACGACGGTGCCAAGCTCACCGGTGTCACCCTGCCGGGCAAGAAAGGCATCCCGGTCTATATCGGTGCCCAGGGACCCAAGATGCTCGAGCTCGCCGGCGAGATCGGTGACGGTGCCCTGATCAACGCCTCCAACCCGAAGGACTTCGCCGTTGCAATCCCGATCATCAAGGCTGCATGCGACAAGGTAGGCAAGAAGAACTTCGATGTCGGCGCTTACACTGCGATGTCCATCGACATGAACGAGAAGAAGGCCAGGAACGCGGCCAAGATCGTTGCTGCATTTATTGCCGCCGGGTCTCCGCCTGATCTCATCCAGCGCCACGGTCTCGATGCGGGCAAGGTGGCTACCATCAAGGCAGCGCTGGCCAAGTTTGACTTCAAGACTGCCGGGGAGAACGTCGACGACAAGATCATCGATGCGTTCACCATCGCCGGCACGCCCGATACAGTCAAGCAGAAGTGCGAGGACCTTGCCAAGGCCGGTGTCACCCAGATCATCTTCGGGTCACCGCTCGGCCCGGACATGACCAACTCGATCCGGCTGCTCGGCAAGTACATCGTCTAGGCACCCCATCCCTGGGGACAAGAACCAACTCTTTTTTTTCATCCGGAGGCCCAATAGAGGTCAGGGGCTCATGTTTACCGTTACCGAGATCATATCCGGAAGCAGCACGGTGCAGTTACGGGAAGAACACGTGTCCGGCCTCCGCTGCAAGATATCCCCTGAAAGGCTGAACCGCAGGCTCGATTCGGAATACGTTGTCCCCCCCGTCCCGGCTCAGTGCCCGTTCTGCGAGGGAGAGGTGGAGAGGGTAACCCCGACTTTCCCTGACGGGACACGCATCGCTGTCGGCGAGAGCCTGACGTTCCCGAACCTCTTCCCCTTTGCCGAGTGGCACACCGTCACGGTAATCTCCCGTGCGCACCATGTCGGGGAGTTTTCCGAGCGGCAGATTAAGGATGCTCTGGTCGGGCAGATCAGATCGCTTAAGGGGCGGGCTGGCTACCCGAGCCTCAATTGGAACTACCTCCCCTCGGCAGGGGCGAGCATCGCGCACCCCCACCTCCAGGGGCTCGTCGACAGGAGGCCCGCGACCCTTGCCGAACGGTACATGAAGGGAAGTTTCCGGTACCTCCTCAGTCACGGGGAGAACTACTGGGAGAGGCTAGTCGAGCAGGAACGCGGCAGCGAGCGTTTCCTCTTCGGGGACGAGATCTGCTGGATTGCCCAGGCCGTCCCACTCGGCGAGAGGGAGGTCAGGGCGGTCCTCCCGGTATCGACGCTGCCCGAGTTCGAACCCTACATCGGCACCTTCGTCGAGGGGCTCCTTTCGGTCCTGCGCATGTACCGGAGCCTTGGGACG
Source organism: Methanolinea sp. (assembly GCA_033811795.1). GTDB lineage: Archaea > Halobacteriota > Methanomicrobia > Methanomicrobiales > Methanospirillaceae > Methanolinea_A. Next base: position 2,025 of record JAPXNX010000027.1, read on the forward strand.
CATGCGTTCAACATGTCGCTCTTTTTCGACAGCAGGAGAAACGGGAACGGTTTCCGGGGATTCTGCTCGGTCATCTCGCGGATCAACCCGAACGCGTCCTCCACTAGCGATTCAGCTTTCATGGAACGGATCCACCAGGAACCCGTGATACTCACTCTCCCCGAGGAACTGGGACAGTTCTACAGGAACGGCTGAAGAGACCCACGCGGGGAGAAGACTGACCTGGAAACAGAAAAATCCCGGTGGATCGACTTTTTGAAAAGAGTGGAAAAAAAGTTTGGGTTTACTCGGGCTTGCTGATGAGCTTCGTCTTCGTGACGATGACGCCGTCCTTCTTGTGCGGCTTGCGGATGACGCCGTCGCACGCCTTCTCGAGCTCCCTGGCCTGGTCGCAGAGGGCAGCGGCGATCCTCATCATCTCGTGAGCAGAACAGACGATGGGAATGTACTTCTCCCACTCCTTCGTCATGAAGCAGCCCTTGACGTTGACATTTGCAACCGCCTGGGCTATCTCGTATGCTGCACGGGCCTTGGCCATCGCGTACGGGTTCGTGAACTCTCCCTCGACGGCCTTGTCAGAGGTGACAATGAGCTTGGGCAATACCAGGTCTGCACCCTTCTTACCGGCCTTGACCTGGTCGATGATCTGGTCAAGCGTCATCTGGAGTTTGCGGAATGCGCCGGTGACGGCAAGGACTTTGATCAGGTTGCCGTTGTAATCTGCCATCTCGATAGGGTCAAGGAACTCCCTGCGGGCCCCGATCATTGAATCGCCCTTCATGATGATGTAACCGAACTTGCCATCCTTGATATCGGCCCATTCCTTCTTCGTCGTCACGTCGTCGGTGATGAAGACTGTCGGGATCCCGGCTGCAGCGAGCCTCTCGCGGGCACCGGTGGGTCCGGGTAGAACACCGTTTGGCGAGACAACAATCGCGAAGTCAGGTTTCCAGGCAATCATGTTGTTTACGACCCGGTCGATGTCCTCTGGCTGGAGCTTCGTCCCGCTCGTGGCCATGAATGTCTGCATGTCCTCACGGTCAGCCCTCTCGTCCAGGAGGAGCTCGGCCATCACACCACTTGCGATATTACCCAGCTTGGCAACTCCTACTTTCACAACCATGTAATTCACCTCTCTTTTGGATTATAACAGGTTACTATCTGCTGGTATTGTTATAAACGTTTTGAAATCTCTTTCTCCAAAAATCTACGGTATTTTCCAGATTCAGGTGCAGCTCGAAAGAGACGGCGTCCCGACTGCGAGGACTGTTTATCCCGCCGGAATACCGGATTATTGAATTCCTCCCGCGAGTTAACGAAAAGTGTTTAAATTCTCTCGTCGTACCAATCATTCATGAAGGACGGGCTGCTGACAGATAGGCAAAAGGAAGTCCTGCGTTACCGGAAACAGGGGCTTACCCAGCAGCAGATAGCAGATATCATCAACACCTCTAAAGCGAACGTGTGCACCATAGAAAAATCTGCGATGGAGAATATCAGGAGGGCAAGGGAAACTCTGGAATTTCTCTACACGCTTGACGCCACCCACCTCTGCACCATCCCGGCAGGAACGGACCTGCTCGAGGTTGGATCCATCATTTACAGGGAAGCAGAGAAGCTTGGGATCAAGGTGAGATATGATACCATCTCTCTCATCAACAAGATGCGGGACGCGATACCTGAGCGTTTCAAAGCCCGTTTCGTGAAGGAGAACATCGACGTCTACATCAACGACGATGGGGACGTGTATTTCGGTTGACTGTGCTCTTCTGCCAGGTTTTAACAAGGTTTATATCTTTTTCCCTCGAATAAGCTAGGAAGCCTATACGAGGATCCCCCGTCCGCGTCTCAGGGTTCACGGGGCAGAGGGGGTCCCATCGCAGGTCAGGGACACGGGTTCCAGACGACGCGTGTCTTTCATGTGAGAACGTGGTGAATGATCACCACGAGCAGACTTGGTGCTGCTGAAACTTGCATGCAGGGTGGACATAATCCCTCCTCGGGATATGAGCCCATAACCTGCCTGGCAAAGGCAGGTACATGCAGGATTCAGGCTCTCTTTGCGAGACAGGTCACAGGAAGGCGGTCGCAACCAGGAGAACGACTGCCTTTCGGAGGTACTGCACCTGGAGTGAGGAACTCTCCCCACCGCGCAGGACGGGGGAGCCCGGTCGCATCACTCATCTCCGGTACGCTCTGGCCGAAGATTAGGCGAACGAAACAGAAATGCCGGTGAAGGCCACCGAGAATGGCCCACGATGAATCGGAAGTGCAGGATTGATTGAAACATGCCCAAGATAAACCAGCCACGAAAAGGATCCCTTGCTTTTTCCCCCCGCAAGCGGGCGAAGAGCCCGGTACCAAGGTACCAGTCATGGCCTCCATACCAGGGGGACCCCGTGCTGCAGGGCTTTGCCGGGTACAAGGTGGGAATGACCCACGTGATCATGGTCGACGACCACAAGAACAGCCCGACCGAGGGCAAGGACATCATGGTCCCGGTTACTGTTGTCGAGACCCCTCCCATGAAGGTCGCTGCAATACGGGCTTACAGCAGGGACACCTACGGCAGGCACCCCCTCACCGAGGTGTGGGCAGGCGAGCTTGACCGGGCCCTCGAAAAACGGATCACCCTCCCCAGGGACTACGACGGGTCCAAGGCAACGGAAACCATCAGGGACGCCATAGCGAGGGGAGCGGCGGAAGAGATCTTTGCCGTGATGCACACCATGCCGCATACGGTCAGCGGCGTCCCCAAGAAGGTCCCTGAGATCATGGAGGTCCGGGTGGCAGGCGGGACAGTCCAGGAGCGGTTCGAGTTCCTCGCAGGTCTCCTCGGAAAAGAGGTCCATTTCAAGAACATCATTATGCCGGGTGCCTATGCTGATATTACGGCAGTCACGACCGGCAAGGGAACGCAGGGGCCCGTGAAGCGCTGGGGGATAAAACTTCGCAAGAGGAAACACGCCAGGGGAGGCAAGAAGCGCCACGTGGGCAACCTCGGGCCCTGGAACCCCCACCATGTGCGCTGGCAGGTCCCCCAGATGGGCCAGATGGGGTATCAGCAGCGGACTGAATTCAACAAGAGGATACTCAAAATCGGCGAGAACGGTGACGAGATCTGCCCTGCAGGCGGGTTCCTGCACTACGGCGTGCTGAGAAATCCCTACGTGCTGATCAAGGGGTCGATCCCGGGCCCGGTCAGGAGACTCGTCCGTATCCGCCCGGCCATGAGGCAGGGCGAGCATGTCGTCCGCCAGCCTGCCATCGAGTTCGTGAGCACGGAGAGCAAGCAGGGGTGATGCAGCGATGAAAGCGAATGTATTGTCTCTGGACGGATCGGTGCTGCGCGAGATCGAACTCCCCCCCGTTTTCGAGGAGGAGCTTCGCCCTGACCTGATCAAAAAGGCAGTCATAGCCCTGCAGAGTACGCGGCGCCAGCCCCACGGGGCATACCGCTATGCAGGGATACTCTCGTCAGCCCAGAGCTGGGGTTCAGGCCGCGGCGTCGCCCAGGTGCCGCGCATCAAGGGCGGTTCGCGGGCTGCAAAGGTGCCCCAGGCGAAGGGAGGAAGGGAAGCCCATCCCCCTGTCGTAGAAAAGGTGCTCGTGCGCAGGATCAACAAGAAGGAGAAACAGAAGGCGCTTGCATCGGCACTTTCAGCGACTGTCCGCGAGGAGGTCGTCCGGGCACGGGGGCACGTCTTTTCCGCACAAGTCCCCGTGGTCCTCGAGGACCGGTTCGAAGAACTCAGGAAGACAAGCGAGGTCATCCCCGTCCTGGAGGCAGCAGGCGTCCTCGGTGACATCGAGCGGGCCAAGGCCAGCCGGAAGGTCCGTGCAGGACGGGGGAAGATGAGGGGGCGGCGTTACAAACAGAAGAAGAGTCTCCTGATTGTCACAGGGAAAAAGCCCCTCGCAGCTGCAGGGAACCTCGCGGGAGTCGACGTGGCGACCGTGGACCAGCTCAACTGCGAACTCCTGGCGCCCGGCACGCACCCGGGGCGGCTCACAGTCTGGACGGAAAGCGCAATAACACGGCTCGGGGGTGAACAGTGACAATGGTGCTCCGTTACCCGTATGTCACAGAGAAGGCCATGATGATGCTCGACAACCAGAACAAACTCCAGTTCATCGTGGCCAACAACGCGACGAAGAAGGAGATAAAGCGGGAGATCGAGCGGGCTTTCGAGCAGGAAGTCACCGGCGTGTCCACGATGATGACGATGGACGGCAAGAAGAAGGCAGTGATCAGTTTCGCGAACGAGAAAGCGGCCGAGGAGATACTGTCCCGGCTGGGTATCATGTAGGGTGGTGAGTATGGGACATCGCATAACCACGCAGAGCCGGGGAAAGGGAGGGTCGACGTACCGGGCCCCCTCGCACAGGTACAAGGCAGCACTGCGGCACGTGAACAGTACGGGCGGACTTGTCCGGGGCGTCGTCGAGGATATCGGACACGACCCGGCACGCCATGCACCGCTCGCACTCGTCCGCCTCGAGGACGGGACAAAGGTCTTTATCCTTGCGACGGAAGGGATGGGCGTTGAGGATACAGTCGCATGGGGCGAGGGAGCGGAGGTCAGGAATGGTAACACGCTCCCGCTTGCAGAGATCCCTGCGGGGACGTTCATCTGCAACATCGAGGCCAAGCCGAACGACGGCGGCAAGTTCGTCCGGTCAGGCGGGGTCCAGGCCGTTGTCATCGACAGGACAGAGGACCGCGTCGGCGTGACGATGCCGAGCGGAAAGACAAAGTGGTTCAACCGCCGTTGCCGTGCCACGGTGGGAATCGTTGCCGGGGGCGGCCGCGGTGAGAAACCCTTCGTCAAGGCAGGGAAGAAGTACCACAAGATGAAGAACACCGCGTCCAACTGGCCGAGGGTCAGGGGCGTCGCGATGAACGTCATCGACCACCCGTTCGGCGGCGGCGGCCACCAGCATGCCGGCAGGCCGAAGACTGTGGGCCGCGGGACGCCCCCGGGTCGGGCAGTCGGCCATATCGCAGCGAGGAGAACGGGGCTCTCCAAGAAGTGAGTGGTAACACATGGCAAAGAAGACACAGAAGAGACTCCCCAGGCGCCGCGAGGAGTTCACGTACCGCGGGTTCCGCCTGGACGACCTGCGGGCAATGGGCAGGTCCGAGCTGCTCCCCGTCATGCCATCGCGTGTCCGGCGCAAGCTGGTTCGCGGCCTCACGCACGGGGAAGAACACCTCCTCGCCCAGTTCAGGAAGGGAGAAGGCGCCATCCGGACCCATCTCCGTGACATGATCGTAATGCCAGAGATGGTGGGGCGGACGGTCGAGATTTACAACGGGAAAGAGTTCGTGAAGGTCGAGATCATGCCCGAAGCCCTCTTCCACTACCTGGGTGAGTTTGCCCTGACCCGGAAGAGAGTGACACACGGGAGTGCTGGTATCGGAGCGACCCGGTCGAGCAAGTACGTGCCGCTGAAGTGATTGACATGGCAAGGACACTATATTCACAGGAATTCGAGGGCGACACGTACGCCAGGGGCAAGGTCAACGAGATCCAGGTCTCTCCCAAGCACGCGATGGAAATAGCCGCCTTCATCCGGAACAAGCGGGCATCGGAAGCGATCTCCTCCCTCGAGCAGGTTATCGAAGGGAAAAAGGCGGTCCCGTTCCGCAGGTTCAACAGGAAAGTCGCCCACAAAAAAGGCATTTCCGGGTGGGACGCGGGCAGGTACCCGAAGAAAGCATCGAAGGCGTACATCCGGCTTCTCCACTCGGTCATCAAGAACGCCGAGTACCTCGGGCTCGATACCGAGAACCTCGAGATCGTGCACGTGGCAGCGAACCGCGGCCGCGTGTTCCGGGGGGTTTTTCCCCGGGCGATGGGCCGGGCCACGCCCAAGCGCAGGGAGACCGTGAACATCGAGATAGTGGTCAGGGAAGTGCAGTGATGGCAGTAGAGAGGAAATTCGTGGCCGAGGGCGTGCGGCGGGTCCGGGTGGAGAAGCACCTAAAGAAGGAACTCAAACGTGCCGGGTACGGGGGAATGGACCTGCAGAGGACCCCCCTCGGGACCCAGGTCACGATATTTGCCGAGAAGCCCGGTATCGTCATCGGGAAAGGCGGAAAGCTCGTCCGCCAGCTCACCCAGGACCTTGCCACGGACTTCGCTATCGAGTCCCCCCAGATCGAGGTCCAGCAGGTCACCAACCCGAACTTCAATGCCCAGATCATGGCAGAACGCCTGGCGAACGCCCTCGAGCGTGGGTGGTACTTCAGGAAAGCCGGCCAGAGCATCATCCGCAGGGTGATGGATGCCGGAGCACTGGGGTGCGAGGTCATCATTGCCGGAAAGCTCACGGGAGCCCGTGCAAGGGTCCAGAAGTTCACCGAGGGGTACATCAAGCACTCGGGCGAACCGGTCAACACGATCGTCGAGAAGGGATATGCAGTAGCCGTCAAGAAACTCGGGGTCATCGGGGTCCAGGTCAAGATCATCCCCGCAGGCGCCAAGATCCCCGACCACTTCGAGGTCACGGCGAAGAGGGAGAAACCAGAGAAAAAGGGTATCGAGGTACCAGTTGTTCCGGTCGGCGAGGACATCGCGGAGGACGACCTCCCGGTCGAACCTGACGAGTTCGACGAGGAAGAACTGCTGGGGAGGAAGTGAAATGGCCATATTCCGTGCCCGGGACGTCCGGCAGCTCTCGGACGTCGAGCTCTCCGAGCAGATGGAAAAACTGAGGATGGAGCTCATCCAGCATTACGGCAAGGTCAGCGCCGGGGGTTCGACGGAGAACCCTGGCAGGATCAGGGAGCTCCGCCGGACGATCGCCCGGATGAAGACCGAGCAGAACAACAGGAGACGCAGCGTTTCATGATCTCGCCGCGGAACATCCTGCGCCACGAGTTGATCGGGCTGGATGTCCTGGTGGTCGGGGCGAGCAACCCCGCGCTGCATGGCCTTTTTGGCCGGATTATCGATGAGACCAGGAACACGCTGGTGATCCGGGGTGACCGGGGGGAAAAAAGGGTCCAGAAAGCAGGCACCCGGTTCCGCGTCACGCTGCCGGATGGTGTCCTGGTGGAGATAGACGGTTCCGCACTGGTCATGGCGCCAGAAAAGCGGATCAATGCAAGTCAGAAGACAAGAGGGAAATAATGGCAAGGAATATCGGATTGAGCGTCAGGCCACCCGAAACAGAGTGCAATGACGCGTACTGTCCGTTTCACGGCACTTTACCGGTGCGCGGCCAGGTGATCACCGGTAAAGTCGTGAGCGACCGGATGGCAGGAACGGTGGTGGTAGAGCGGGCTTACCTGCACTACGTGGGCAAATACAACCGCTACGAGAAGCGGAACAGCAAGATACATGCCCACAACCCGCCCTGCATTCAGGCGAAGACCGGTGATACCGTGCGCATCGCTGAGTGCAGGCCGCTCTCCAAGACCACCACCTACGTCGTGGTGGAGGTGCAGCCATCATGAAGGCAAAGCAGTCGAGCATCCCGCGTCCGCTATCGACAGGGACGAGGCTCCTGTGTGCTGACAACACGGGCGCAAGAGAGGTCCAGATCGTGTCCGTCTTCGGGTATCACGGCGTGCGGAGACGCCAGCCCAAGCTGGGTCTTGGCGACATCGCGACCGTGAGCGTGAAGAAGGGTACCCCTGACATGCGCCGCAAGCTCGTCAGGGCAGTCGTGATTCGGCAGAAGAAGGAGTTGCGGAGGCCCAACGGCATGCGGGTCAGCTTTGAGGACAACGCCGTGGTCGTCGTGGACGAAAAGAACGAGCCCAGGGGGACCGAGATCAAGGGACCAGTCGCTCGCGAAGTGGCAGAGCGTTTTCCCAAGATCGGCTCCATGGCCACCATCATCGTGTGAGGGAGATCCATGGTCCGAGTCGAGAGCAAGCAGCCCAGGAAGCAGAGGAAGGCGCGATACACGGCACCTGCCCATACGAGGAACAGCTACCTCAGGGCCCCGCTCGCGCCTGCGTTAAGGGAGCAGTACCACAGGCGCAACGCGCGCGTCGTCGCGGGTGACACCGTGAAGGTGCTCCGCGGGGAGTCGACAGGAACCGAGGGGCTCGTGGACACGGTAGACACGAAGAGGTCCCTCATCGTCGTCCAGGGCGTCTCGGTCAACAAGGCAGATGGAACCGAGGTCCCAAGGCCCATCTCCCCTTCCAACGTCCAGATAACCAAGTTCAACCTGAAAGACCCAAAAAGGGCAGAGAAACTGGGAGGGGGTGAATAATGTCAGACCATCTGAAGAGGCTCAACGCCCCCGAGTCCTGGCACGCCTCCAAGAAGACGAAGAAGTTCATCACAAAGACATCCCCGGGTCCGCACAATGCCAATGCAATGCCCATTGCAGTGTGGCTCCGGGACCACATGCACCTTGCAGCGAACACGAAGGAAGTCAGGCAGATCCTCCAGCAGAAGGACGTCATCGTCAACGGCAGGCCTTGCCGGAACCCGCGGATGGGCATCGGCATCTTCGATATCATATCGCTACCGCGGATCGGCAGGCATTACCGCATCCTGCGGGACAAGAAGGGCCGGCACAAGACAATCGAGATCGATGCCGAGGCAGCGAAGAGCCGCCTTGCAAAGGTCCGGAACAAGACGATAGTCCCTGGAGGCAGGGTCCAGCTGAACCTCCGGTTCGGTGCGAACGTCATCGCTGACAACACGTACAGGCCCGGGGACTCCATCGTCCTCTCTCTGGAGCCCGGGGACCGGTTCGCCATCCTCGATCACTTCCCATTTGCCGTGGGGAACATGGCCATGGTCATCGGCGGAAGGCACTCGGGGAAGGTCGCCCGCGTCGTCGGCATCGAGAAGGTGCCGGGGAGCGTTCCCAACAGGGTAGTCCTGGAGGATCCGGCAGGCGGGTCGCGGTTCGAGACCATTGATGAATACATCTACATGGTGGGCCGAGAAACGCCAGCCCTCGAAGAGTGGGGGATCGAAGAATGAACCCGATGCGCGGCGTCTTCGTCGAGAAGGTCGTTGTTCACATGGGAGTCGGCGAAGCCGGGGACAAGCTCACGCGGGCAGTCGACCTCTTGAAGACCATCACTGGGAACGTGCCCATCAAGAGCAACGCGAAGCGGACGAACGTGTCTTTCGGCATCAGGAAGGGGGCTCCCATCAGCTGCCATGTCACGCTCCGGGGCAGGAAGGCAGCAGAGTTCCTCAACAAGGCCCTCGATATCATGGACCGGCGCATATCCAGGAACCAGCTCGATACGTGGGGGAACTTCTCGTTCGGGATAGAGGAGCATACCGATTTTCCCGGCATGAGCTACGACCCCCAGGTCGGGATATACGGGATGGACGTAAACGTCGTCCTGGCCCGGAAGGGCGTCAGGGTGGCCCGCCGGTCGATAGAGCGCCGCAGCCTCCCCGTCAAGCAGAGAGTCACGCCGGACGATGCAGCCCGGTTCCTGGCTGAATCGCACGGGGTGGAGGTGTACTGATGGGTGGAGAGAAGAAGAAGGTATTCGGCCGCGGGGCGCACCAGTGCAAGATCTGCGGCCGGAAGCAGGCGCTCGTGCGGCAGTACAATATAATGTTCTGCCGCCAGTGTTTCCGGGAATGGGCGCAGAAGATGGGCTTCAAGAAGATGAACTAGGAGGGCAGGCACTATGGCAAGACTCAACACCATCGCTGACGGCATGTGCGCCCTCAAGAACGCGGCAGACGGGGGGAAGCCCTCGGTCATCATAGAGCCCGCCAGCAAGCTGCTCGGTGCGATGTTCCGTATCATGCAGGAGGCGGGGTACATCTACGGGTTCGAGTACATCGAGGACGGTCGCGGAGGACAGTTCCGCGTCCACCTCAACGGGAGGATCAACCGTTGCGGCGCTATCACGCCGCGTTACTCCGTCCGACTCGACGAGCTGGAATACTGGGAGACACAGTTCCTCCCTGGCAAGAACTTCGGGATCCTCATCCTGTCCACGTCAAAGGGGGTCATCACGCACGAACAGGCCCGCCAGGAG
>JAPXNX010000028.1:0-11954 GCA_033811795.1 Methanolinea sp.
TGCGACCCGCAGGTCATGACTGCGACGGGATTCTGTGGGTCCCCGGCGTGGAAGTCTCCCTGGACGATTGGCCACCCGCTTGCTGGTGATTTCTTCTCTACCATCTCTCTTCACCTCATAACAGGTGGAACACGTAGACCCCTGCAAGCAGGAGGCCCACTGCCAGTCCATACCAATAGGCAGTTGCTGCACCGGCCTTGGGAAGGGCGTTCTCCCTGTTCGGGAAGGATGCAAGGAAATTCCCCTCGCCGGAGAGCATGTTCACCAAATCGTCTGCAATCGCTTCGAGGTCAGCGACCTTCTCTATGATGGGCGCAAGCGACTCACCTGCAGTGGTCACGAGGCCGATCATCGGGTCGCAGACCAGTCCGTATTCGGGAAGAACCAGGACGTACATATCACTGTCCCTCCAGTTCCGGAATTGGCTTTGCATCGAGCCATGCAGCGGCGTCGCGCTTGGAGAGGTCGATATACTTCATGTATGTGTAATACCAGCCTACCAGGGCTACGACGAGCGATATGAGACCTGCTCCAAGGGGCACGAGTGCCACGGACATGACTGCCGCCGGGATCATCGTGAGGAAACCGCATTCCAGGCCGAGCATGAGCATCCTGTCCTGTGTCCAGTTCGGGCCCAGGCAGGCGTTGAACGGGTGCTGGACTGCGATTGCACCGAGCATGAAAGCAACGGCAACGAGCGATCCGCCAATGAAGGACACCTGGTAACTGGGCAGGGAAAGTCCAAAGATATTTATGGACCCTGCTGTCAACGAGGTGAACTCAAACGACCCTGTCATCATGGCCGCAAGGCCCATGAGGACGAGCGCCCCGACGATTGCCATCTCGGTGATAGACTGGATCATGACCGGGATCCTCATGTTCAGGACGTTGTTTGCCAGGAACCCGAGGATTGCACCGATGACTGCAGCAAGGACGACCGCGACGATTGGAGCTGCAACGCCGAACTTGGTCGCAAAAAGCATTGCAATGACACCAGACCCAAACGCAATCATCCCCGCAGAAGGTACACCAGTACCTATCCCATAACTGCACAGTTGCTTGATGGTGTGGCTTCCCCACGTTATGGCCGCCACGGCTCCGAGTCCCCCGAAGAAGGAGAGGAGCTGCGTTCCCGTGAGTACGTTTGCATAGGTCAGGTACACGAAGATGACCGATGCAACGAGGCCCGCTGCCATGATGGTGGTGTGGGGAGTCCCTCCCTCGATTACTTCAACCTTGACTGTCATTTCTTGCACCTCACATGGCCACGATCAGGATGGCTACCATCCCGCAGAGGGCTGATGCCACCGCGGAGGCGACGAGTGCCCGCGGGAACCGCTTGAATTTCGGGTCGTGGGGCCCTTCGATCGTCCCTGTAATGTTGTATGCAGTGAGCACGGCGTTCACGAGGAACATCCCGACGGCGAAGATCCCTGCCAGGCTGACTGCGATCGGCAGGACCTGTGCCGGGAGTGCTTTCATCACACCGGGAAGCGCCTCCTTGTAGACATCGAGCAGCATGATGTAGATGAGAGTCCCGCCGCCGCCGCCGAGGAGCCCGCCAACGACACCGCCGACGTATGAGACGAACGGCAGTCCGTGCCCCTCTGTCCCCTGCGACTTGAACTCCGTCTGCGTGTCGCCCGTGATCGGGTCCTTGGCGACTTTCCCCGAAGCAGCGGGAATACCCATGCCAAAGACATAGATGAAGTTGACGAACATGCAGGTGATGGCCATCATCAGGGCGCCACCGACTGCGCCGGTGATGACTGCGACAACGAGGCCCTGTTCAGCTGCCCATGCACCACCGAAGAGGCCTGCAAGCCCCGCTCCGGAGGCGAGCATTGCCACACCCGTCGCGATACCGGGTGCCTGCCCCATTGCGGCAGGCGCCCCGCCGACCGGGACAAAGTGGACGCCGAACGTGATCAGGAGCCCTCCTACGATGACCCCGATGAGTGCATAGAACATCATGGTGGGGCCGACCAGGAAATAGGTCGCGCCGATGATGATGAGAAGGAGAATGATGCCTGCAATTGTCGAGGGGATGTCCATTGCGGCTCCGGCCGCTGGTTTTGCACCAATTGCTGTCATGGTCTTCACGCTCCCTCCTTTGCAGGTTCGCCGTACGGCCCGTAGTTCTTCCGTGCCCAGTCCTCGATGTACCGGTCGATCACGGTGAATACCAGGATAATGATGATACCGACGATGATCGCCCCCCAGCCTGCCGCGATCTCCTCGAAGAGGATGGTCCGCCAGAGCTCGAGGAAGACGATCAGCCCGAAGCAGAGCCCCGATGCCGGGGCGCCGAGCTTTGCCGAGAACCAGCCGTTATCGAGGGAGTTCCGCTCCCCGGCTTCTGCATAGCGGACGATGTTCCCGGATGCCGCGATGGGAACGCCAGCCCCGAACTTCTGGGTCTGGTACTGCCGTTCCTTGCCGTAGAACGGGTTCCCGGTTGCTGAACCGGCTGCGCCGAGGGCGATACCCCACACGAGCCCGAGCAGGGGCAGTGGGAAGGGGTGGCCGAGTGCGGCGTTGATCAGATGGCAGATGGTCACGGTCGTGAATATGGCCACGAAGGCGTGGGCCATGGTCACCGTGGTCATCGACTTCAGCACGTCGACAAAGACGGGCTGACCAAACTTCGACAGGCTCGCAGTCCTGCCCAGGTACGCGGTTGTTGCGTACACACCCTGCACGAACACGGCAAGTGTGCTGCCGAGCACGATTGCGAGTATCGGGTTGATCTGCATTGCCATGAAGGCCCATGCAAGGCCGGCACCGAGTGTAATCCACAGGCCGTATGCCGGTGGTTCACCGGCGATAGCCTTGTTGTAGATGCGGTGTATGTACCCCATCTGCGGAGCCAGCTGGACCTGGGAATTCGGGTCTCCCTGTGACCCGATATCGGATTCAGCGTTCTCCGCTGCACCGGCTACCGTGGCAAGAGCTCCTGCCAATGCAGTTATTCCAATGCCAAACACAATACTTTCCATTTAGCCTCCTCCCTGCGTGCGTAGAAGAGTGCACGAGAGTGTTCAATCAGCATTGCCACTCACATCGAGTACAAACCCTTTGTGGTTCATCTAACAGTCGATGATGGAAGAGTTAAAGGTTTCGAAATATTTGCTTATATACGCGATTAACAGGGCGCAATCGGCGAAAAAATGCTTTTGCGTGATATTTTTGAATTATATTTTTAGTTAGATCAAATCCATTTGTTCTCCTCTCCGCCAGAAGGGAGAAGAAATGTTGGGAACGCGTTCTCAGATACTGAATCCGGACAAAAAAATGGATTTGGGGTTTTTGGGATTTTACCGTGCGGGGATGATGAGGGAGCGCTCTCCAGCGGGCATGTACTCGCGGATTGCACCCTTTGCGAACTCGCGCCTCGGCTCGGCGAAGTCGAACTTGAGCGAGGGGTCGGCGAAGGTGATCTTGATCAGCGGGTTGAGCGACCAGGCATCGCCGCGGGTATAGTGGGCGGCGCCGCAGATAGCCGCGTATTCTCCCTGGTGACCCACGTTCATTGCGTAGTTCGGGTAGTTGGGGCCGCGGAGTTCTCCGACACAGCCTTCGTCCGCACGGATGGACTCGGTGTTTGCCGAACCGCACTGGTCCTGCAGGTCGTAGCCGAAGAACCCGAGGCGTGACCATCCTTCCTTGTGCAGGAGCATGGACAGGTACCACCCGTTCAGGCCGGCGTTGGAGTTTCCGGTTGCAATCGAAGCTGTGAGACCGGATGCAGCGGCAAGGACGGACGCACGCTGGGAACCTCCGAAGTGGTCCTCGAGTGCGGTCGGGAACTGTTCGTACTGCTCCATACCGTAGAGGGTGACCTCTGTCGCGATGTCGTTGACGATGTCCTGGGTAGGCTTGACCTTGTCCTTCTCGTTCGGGTTCTGCCAGTTCACCTTGTACTTGTCCTTGATGTAGTCCATGCCATAGTAGGTATAGTCATCGAGGATGTTGTCGGTGTAGGCTGCAGTAGCGTACTGCGTGAACCCGACACCGCCGGACATGTAAGACCCAAGCCAGATCTGGTCGAAGAGCATCGTCCCTGCACCCACGACCTCGAGAGAGGCGCGTGCGGGGTCGTTCGGGTACTTCCTGTCGGTCTGGACCATGTCGGCGAAGTGTCCGAACTTGATGCCACCGGGCTCGTTCGGGCCGCGGGCGCGGCGGGCAGGCAGGATCTCACCCATCTGGATCACGCCGGCGTGCTTTGCAGCGAACGCGAGGTCTGCGACTGCGGCTTCTCCGGCGCACATGCGGTAGGCACCGATGTAGGACATCCCGAGCTGCATTGCAGACCACCGGGAGGTCGTCCCACCATCACAGGTCCTCGTGACCGTGGTCGGGATGTGGATGGCCTGCCACATGGCCTTGCCGACGGCAGCCTTGAGCTGGGCGGCCTGCTTGGCCGGGAAGAGCTTCTCGATGTTGATCACGAACTGGGGCTCGAGGTCGTCGGCCATCTCGTCGTCCCCGGTGAAGACCTTGAGGTAACAGTCGTCGACGAGTCCGGGGTGGGTCTCGACCATGTGCTCCTGGACCACGGCTGCACCGGGCATCGCGTGGTTGACCACGTGCATGTACTCGTTGATGGTCTCGGGGGTCACTTCCCTGCCTAGGCGCTTCTGCAGGGTCTGGTGGGCGAGGTCCATGTTGACGATGATCGTCCTGCGGATGTCGTCCCACATCTGCTGCATGGCAGCGTTGTTGACGAAGTGCAGGTCATCACCCTCAACGTAGACTCCCGTGCCGGAGACTTCGTAGGTCATCAGCTGGCGCTGCCCGAGGGGGATACCTCCGAGGTGGCAGCGGACGGGGTCGTACATTGAGATACCACGGGACATCTCTGCAGTCTTTCCAGCCTTGACGAACTCCATCTTCCTGGCAGACTGCTTGAGGCCGATCCGGGAATACACTGTGTTTGTGCTCTGGGGGTCCTCTGCGAACTTGTTCTTGAGGGCCTTTAAGAAGAGCTTCTGGGTTCTCTCGATTTTCTTTGCCATTGATATCACTCCGCTGGCATAAAGCCATACTTTGTCCTCAGGCTGTGTACCCTCTGGACGTATTCGATGTACTCCTGGTCAGACCGGAAGGGTACCCCGATGAGCGAGTGGAAGATGGTGCTGTGCTGCTTGAGCCACTTCTCGTCCATGGGCTTGCCGACCTTGACTTCCTTGTCCAGGGGTTCCCCAACCTGGTTCTTCACGTACTTGACCACGCCTGCCTTCTTGTCGAGGACGAACCTCTGGAGCATATCGAACATCATCCCGTTCTCGTCGAGGCGGAGAGAGTGCCCGTGCACGGTCGCACCCCGGATACCGGTCCGGGCTGGGTCGAAGATCTCGGTAGCCACGAGCTCCTTGGCTACTTTTTCGAGGTCACGCTCGCGGCACTCGACGATCTGACGGCCGGAAAGTGTCCCCGGGTCGATGCCACGGTAGCGGTATGCGACGAGGTAGGACCGGAGGTATGGCTGGCAGGGGCCGTTGTACATCGAGTCGGTGAACTGGATGTACCTGACACGGTCGCCATGCTTGGCGCCCTCGAGCGGTGTGACAATCTTCCTGATGGGGCAGTCCGGCTCCTGCTGCTCTGTGAGCGGCGGGTGAGATGTCGGGTAGGCTGCACCGGGTGCCCTGTGCCCCATGATCAATACAATATCTTCATCGGAGATGTCCCGGACCTTCTCCAGCTTCTGGGCGGGATCCATCACCTTGCGCCTGTTCTCGGCGACAGTGGAGGTTCCGGGTCCATACTGTGGTTTGTAAGCCATTTTCTTATCACTCCTGTTTTTTGATCAACTGCAATACTGCGTGAATGACTTCCGCCATCTTCTCCCTGGTCGGTGTCTGTCCCCGCGTCACCCCGCTCACGATTGCCATCACTGTCCCCTTCGTCTTGATCTTGCCGGGGGGTGGCATCACGAGCGCGGTCCTGACACCTTCCTTTGCAAAGTCCTCGAAGTCGACCGGTGCCTGGGACACCACGACTGCCCTCACGTCGCAGGCCTGCAGGGTGAAGCGGACCTTGTGCACGACGTGGGATCGGACGTTGCCGTGGTGGAGGATGGCGACGCGGTGCCTCTCTATCTGGCCGATCTCCTTCTCGGTCAGGCCGAAATATGCCCCGGTGACTGCACCCCCGATGTTCGTGGCATCGGGGGGGACTCCTGAACCAGCGTTCAGGACGAGGGTGCTGATGCTGAACTCGACACCCTGCTGCCGGAGTGCAGAGGTGATATCGCAGACGGGTTTTGTCACGTGGCGTCTCCCTGGAGACATCCCTACCACGATGACATCCGGGTAACGGCACTCGGAGATCGTCCCCCTCTGGGCGATCCCGCCGCCTTTGCCCATCCCCATCGTCTCCCTGCAGTCGACAACCTGGGTGACGCGTCCCATCGGCATGCTACTTCGTTCCCTGGAGGATAACGGGCCCGGGCTTTCCGCGTTCGGTGAGCCCGATAATGTCTCTGTCAGCATTCGGTCCGTACCTGGCATAGTCCACGAGTGACGGGGCTGTCTTCATGAACCGCCCTTCCTGGAGGTACCACGAGAACTTGGTGATGCTTTTCTCGCAGGCCTCCTTGATGGCCGGGATAAAATCCCTGTTCTCGAGCTCGAGCACGATCGTCCCGACATGCACCTCCAGCTGCACGTCCTGGCCAGCAATCTGGATCTTCTTCCGGTATTCGTTCGGGTTGGGAAGACCTCTCGCAGGGCCTTCGGGAACGGTTGCAGGGAGCCGGGGGCCATTCAGGATGACCCGCCGGACTCCTCCGGTGGCGATGATCAGGTTCATCACGCGCTCGACAGTCTCGGGGTTCATGAGACGTTCAGTCACTATCCTGACCTGAGGATATATGGCGTCTGTCATTCTATCGACTGGATTTATACTGCCTTCGCAATGGACTGGATCGGCTTCTTGAAGACATCCAGCTGCCCGAACGTGTCCTGGTAGACCTTGGCAGTCTGCTCGGGGCCGAACATCTGGGTCCCGGCATCGAGTGCACAGGCGACACAGACGCATGGGACTGCGACACCGGCAGCGTGCCTCGTCACGACGTGGTTGCCGTTGAACACACCGGGGCCTCCACCACCGTAGATCGAGTGGCTGAAGAAGGAGAACCCGACGGCAGTACCCATGACACGACCGTAGTCGGCGCTGGGCAGCCCGGTCTCGTGCTCGAGGAGGTCGTTGAAGTAGAGCAGCACGGAGGAGACAGCCTGGGCGAACCTTCCGGCACCGCAGTCGACCATCGTGGCAGCCATCGTGCCGGCGCAGGCATAGGCGTTCCACATCATGGGGTCCTTCGTCTCGTAGAAGATGTACCCGCTCTTGCCTTTCTTGCCAGGCTTGATGACCTTGTCTTCGAGTCCTCTCTCTACGAGGCTCTGGACGACAGTACCGATTGTCCCTGTCTTTCCATTCGTCTTGACGAGGTCGTAGACCAGGTTGTTGGCATTAAGGCCCTGGAACGCGTATGCAAGGAGCTGGGCACGCTCGAACGGACCGATTGCCATTCCCATCTCGAACTCTCCGGCCTGCTCGTAGGTCGAAGAGAGTGCGGCGGTCTGCATGGCGTTCCTGGAGGTCATCATGGCCACGATGTTGGCGGAGATGTTCCGGAGAGCGTATCCAAGACCTTCGTTGTTCTGTGGAATGGAGAGCACGGAGATGATGTTTCCACCCTGCATATCCATTGTGACAGGGTAGGAACCCCAGACAGCGGACTTGACATAGGGGGCGTCCCATATATCCACCTTGTATTGATCCATGAGTGCCATGGTCGTGGCCGCTGCGACTGCGGTCGAGGAAGCGTCGTATGTCGCCGCTGCCTTCAGCCGTGCGCTTGGGACCTTGACGAGGAGCATCTTACCGCCGCTGACCTTAGTGACCTCCGTATCGTCACCCTTGGATACAGAAACATACTCGGCAATCTTGTCGGCGAGTGCGTCGATATCCTTCACGCAGTCACTCTTGATTGACCGTCCGAGTATCTGGTTGCCCTTTCCTCCCATCGTACCGGTCTTGATCGCGTTGTCAATCCCGGCAATGTTCACGGCGACAGTCCTCTTGGTGAGGTCGATGATCTTGAGAATACCCTCGTTGTTGAGGGGGCTGATCTTCTCGAGGGCGACCCCGCTCTTGAGCAGCTTCCCATTGTCGTCGTATAAATCACAGGTGTCTTTGTATTTCGCCATAATTTATCCTCTTTTGTAGAGATTTATGCATCTGTACACTACTATTACTGAACGATGGCTTTCGCTATAATGAACACTGATACTAAATGTTGGTCACTACTGCATGTCCCCTCACGGGACAAATCTACTATATCGACTATCATCATAAAAGGTTTCTGTTTTGATTCCGAGGTTTTAAAATATAAAAATAAATGAATAATAGCCCATTTTTTGGGAAAAGTTCAAATATTACACCGTTTTTAGCCTTTTCTTTTTAAGCGATTAATAAAAAAATTAATTTATGTAATACATTATTTGTTATTGGAATAACTGTTGTATGAAAATTGCATGCGCTTCCCTGTGAAAAAAGTGTAAATTTCGAGATATGGGTAGCTGTGCATGATTTGGCCTTTTTCCTCGTGATACCTCTCACACCGGTATCACGATATCGCAGGGGTAGCACTGTCCTCTTTCAATCGACCTCCTCGTCATGGACATGTTCGAACCGATGCAATTCCAAGCAAAAATATGTCCCGCACTCGATACCCGGGTTGATCTCATTGGGGCTTATACCAGGAGGTGGCGGTCTTGGGCCACTCCCCTGGCGAATGGGTACCCTCCAATCAAAGCCCAGGTTGCTTCAGCGGGCTCGGTCCGACACTCCTGATGGTATCGACCACGTCTTTCACGACCAGAGCCCACTTGGCTCCCTCGGATGCGGACACGAAGGTCATGCGGAGCCGCTTGTCTTCGAGCCCTATGTTCCTGAGGATGGTCTTTGCCAGGAACATCCTCTTCGCGGCCTTGTAGTTCCCCTCCAGGTAATGGCAGTCACCGAAGTGGCAGCCGGATACCAGGACGCCGTCCGCACCGTCCACGAAGGCCTTCATGATGAAAAGGGGGTCGATCCTCCCGGTGCACATCACCCTGATGATGCGGATGTCCGGCGGGTACTGGGTGCGGGCGCTGCCTGCGAGGTCCGCCCCTGCATACGAACACCAGTTGCAGATGATGCCGAGGATCTTGGGCTTCCACTCACCCTCTGCCATTTAACGTTCACCTCCGAGGAGGAATGCATCTATCTGGGCTACGATCTGCGGGGTTGCGAAGTGCTGCATCCAGATAGCGCCGCCGGGGCAGAACCCGCCGCATGTCCCGCAGCCCTTACACTTCGCCTCCGTGACCTGCATGACCTTCCTGCCATCCTTCTCAACGAGCGAGAGCGCCTGATACGGGCAGAGGTTCACGCACATCCCGCATCCGGCGCACTTCTCCTCGATGCACTGGGCGAAGTACGGCTCGAGCTCGACTTCCCCCAGGTGGATCGGGATACTTGCAGCCGATGCCGCACCCTCTGCGGACGCAACAGTGTCGGGGATGTCCTTTGGCCCCTGGCACACGCCGGCGAGGAAGACACCTGCCGTCGTCGTGCCGCACGGGTTCAACTTCGGGTGCGCCTCGAGGAGCCACCCATCGAGCGAGCACGAGACACCGAAGAGCTTGCGGGTCCTGTCGGTATCTTCAGAGGGCTGGACTGCCGCGGCGAGGACGACCATGTCTACCTCGAGCTTCATGGGGCGGTCGAGCAGCGTATCGTCGGCCATGACGTAGAGGTTCTTGGTGACAGGGTCTTCGAGGACGTTTGAGACACGCCCGCGGATGAACTTGGCCCCCTCGTCCTGGATGCGGTAGTAGAACTCCTCGTACATCTTCCCGAAGGAGCGGATGTCCATGTAGAAGAGGTAGGGCTGGCAGTCGGGTATCTTCTCGATGATCTGGTGGGCGTGCTTGAGAGAGTACATGCAGCAGAACCGCGAGCAGTAGGGCTTCCCGACTCCCGTGTTGTCACGGGACCCTGCACAGAGCAGGAACGCGACTTTCTTGGGAGTCTTTCCATCGCTCGGGCGGATGAGGTGCCCGCCGGTGGGGCCCGATGCACAGATGAGGCGCTCGAACTCGAGGCTCGTGACGACGTTCTCGTATTTGTTGTACCCCCACTCCTCCTTCTTCTCGATGGGGAAGAGATCGTATCCGAGTGCAAGGATGGCCGTGCCGACCTTGACCGTGATGAGCTCGTCTTTCATCTCGAGGTCGATAGCCTTCTTGTCACCGCAGATATCGACGCAGAGGTTGCACTTGACGCAGCTGTCGAAATCCACAGTGTAGATGAGGGGAACGACCTGGGGGTGGTAGATGTAGATTGCCTTGCGGGGCTTCATCCCCATCTCGAAGGGGTTCGGCTTGATGACCGGGCAGACGGTATCGCAGTCACCGCACCCGTTGCAGCCGCCGCCGACGAAGCCCCTTGCCTCGGCCTCGTCCGGCGTGAGGACTCCCCGGGCCTTCTTCCGGATCGTCACGTCGAAGTTCCCGATGTAGCCCTCGACCGCATCCACCTCGGAGTATGTCATCAGCTCGATATTCGGGTTCCTCCCGACTTCCACCATCTTGGGCGTCAGGATGCACTGGGAACAGTCGAGCGTGGGGAACGTCTTGTCAAGCTGCGACATGCGCCCTCCGATTGACGGGGCCTTCTCGACGAGGTAGGTCTTGATGCCTGCATTGGCAAGGTCGAGCGCCGCCTGCATGCCGGCGATACCTGCTCCGACCACGAGGGCGGCCTTTGTCACCGGTACGCTCCTCGGGATGAGGTCCTGGAGGAGCGAGGCCTTTGCCACGGCGATGCGGATTGCGTCCTTTGCCTTCTCTGTCGCACCTTCGCGGTCGTGCATGTGCACCCACGAGCCCTGCTCGCGGATGTTGGCCATCTCGAAGCGGAACGGGTTGAGACCACCGGTCTTCGTAGCCGTCCTGAAAGTCGGCTCGTGCAGCCGCGGGGAACACGCAGCGACCACGATCCCGGTCAGCTTGTGCTCCTTGATAGCGTCCTCGATCTTCTTCTGGCCCGGGGTGGAGCACATGTACTGGTAATTGTCCGCGTACGCCACGTTCGGGAGTGTTTTTGCATACTCCTGTACCGCGGGGATGTCCATGGACCCGGCGATGTTTGTCCCGCAGTGGCAGATAAAGACACCTATGCGTGCACCCTTGCCGAGGTCCTTGTCGGGGGATGTGGGAGCTGCGACGGGTGCTTGTGCAGCCTTTGGTGCGGATTTCTTGGTGTCTTTCTTTGCAGCGGGCTCTTTCCTGGTTTTCTTTTCAGCCATTTTCCATCTCCCTTCAGAGCACCTTCTTCAGGAACGGCTCGCAGCTGACTGCATGCAGGTCGAGTGCAAGTTCCTGGGGTGTCATTCCCTGGGCAAGGCCCAGAAGTTCGCAGTAATGGAGAATCGGCAGGTCGTACCTGACACCGAATTTCTCTTCCATCTCGATCTGGCCGCGGTCGAACTGGAGCTGGCAGAACGGGCAGACCTCGGTGAGGGCATCGACGCCGGCCTCCTTGAGGTTGATCATCTTCTCGTTCGTGATGTCGAGGGCATGCGCGAGGTCGTACCCACGGACACCGCCACCGGCGCCGCAGCAAAGCATCTTGTTCCGGTATTCGACCGGTTCGGCCCCGAGCGCTGCGACCATCTCCTCGAGCCACGTGGGGTGCTCGGTCGTGCCGAAGTGCCGCTCCTTCCGCGGTTTCATCAGGTGGCAGCCATAGTGGACGGCGACCCGGGCCCCGTCCAGCGGTACTGTCACGCTGTCGCGGATCTTGTCGACCCCGACGATGTTTGGATCATAGAAGAGCTCGGCGAGGTGCCAGACATCTATCGTCCCCTTGAACTCCATGTCGATGCCCTTGAG
>JAPXNX010000029.1:0-11805 GCA_033811795.1 Methanolinea sp.
GTGGGGCGAGTGCCTCTCCTTCATCGGGCAGCGGAAGTACGAATCGGCCCGGAGGATGGCGAGTTCCCGCGTCTGGAGGAACCCGCATATCCCTGCACAGGTATCGGCTGCACCCATCCACCACTGGACGGCGCTGCACGTCTGGCTGTACCTCTTCCGGGAGAAAGCGCCGTACAACCGCCTCTACGAGGAGGGGATCGACAGGATCGGCTGTTTCATGTGCCCCTCGAGCGACCTTGCCGTCATCCGCCACGTCATCTCCAGCTACCCCGGCCTCTGGGAGAGGTGGGATGCGAAACTGAAGGAATGGCAGCAGGCCCGCGGGCTCCCCGAGTCCTGGGTGGAGACCGCCGGGTGGCGGGTCAGGGGGGAGAGCCGTGAAGAGGATCGTCATCGTTGACTATGGTCTCGGGAACCTGAGATCGGTATCCCGGGGGCTCGAGAAGGCCGGGGGGAGGCCGGTCGTCACGGCAGATCCCGAAGATCTGGCATCGGCAGACGGAATCGTCCTCCCCGGGGTCGGGGCGTTCCGCGACGGCATGGAGCAGCTGGGGGACCTCCGAGAGGTCATCGTCGGGGCATCGGTTTCGGTCCCGGTGCTCGGGATATGCCTCGGGATGCAGATGATGCTCGATTGGAGCGAAGAGCAGGGGCTGCACAGGGGGCTATCCCTCGTCCCCGGGACGGTCCGCCGTTTCCCGAGGGCCCCTGGCCACAAGGTCCCCCACATGGGGTGGAACTCCCTCTCCCGCGTCCGGCCGGACAACCCGCTCTTCCAGGGGATGCAGGCCGGGGATTACATGTACTTCGTCCACTCCTACTATGCCGACACGGACGATCGGCACACGATTGCGCTAACCGAATACATCCTCCCTTTTGCCTCCTCGATCTGGGACGAAAGAAACGTTTTTGGAGTCCAGTTCCACCCCGAAAAGAGCGGGGCACGAGGTCTCCGCCTGCTGAAGAATTTCCTGGACCTCCTGTGACGGAATAAGGCAGAGAAGTCGTCGCGGGGAAAAACCATATCCGGAATCTCGTCACACCTGTCACCATGTTCTCCCGCCTCCGTTCCCGCGTGCAGGGACTTGCGGAGCTCTCGCGTGCAATCCTGTTCCTGGTGGTCTTCGTGGTGGCGGTCCCCCTCCTCACCGGTGCCGTCCTCGGCATCCCGGAGGAAAGGATCCTTCCCCTGATCGCCTCGACCTTCATCCTTCAGGGCGCAGCGCCGCCACTCGGCCACCCGCTCGGGCTCACGGACCCTGTCATCCTCTTCCTGATGGCGTCCTTTGCAGTCGGCGTCGTGTCCTTCGTCTTCGAGGCCTGCGAGGCTCTCGCCCTCTCGTCAGAGCGGGTCGCACGGTGGATAGGGAAAGCCAGGGGGACGATGGAGAGGCACCCTTCGATACGCTCCTACGGCGTCGTCTCATGCATCTTCGTCGCGTGGATCCCTGGGATCGGGCTCTATGGGACACCCGTGATCGCATGGATCCTGGGGTGGCCGAGGTGGCCCACGGTCGTCTTCACGACGGCAGGGTTCGTGATCGCGTCGGGCCTGGTCCTCGCGGGGGCGGAGCTTGCCGGGAACCTCCACTGGGCCTATTTATGAAGGGAGCGTCAACGGATTCGGAATCGAGGCATTCGGTCGGGTATGCAACATGAAGGTATGAGCGACCAGTTTGCCATTGAAATTTATGTAGTACTTAGAAAGCTGCCCCCTTCCCTGGATCACAATTCTGCAATCCTACGTGATTCAATCTTTTCACCAGAACCCAAAGAAATTGGCTCTTCGCTATTTTGAGGGGGTAAATAACCGAGTCTAAATGGGGATAAAAATTGCATCTTGGATCGCTCCTATCAGTGTTTCCTGTCCATTTGCATCCCGCTGGCTCTGGAGGATGTTCCAGACTGCCGTTTCTTTTCCAAAATTGATCGGGTGTTTTTGTAAATACCAGAACGTGGTGTGATCGGGTTTATTTTCCGGGAATCCTGGGGATTTTTGATGAACTGTATCCATTTTCGCTATTCAATCCTCTTTTTCGCCAGTTCCCTCTGTCATGAGCCGGAGGGTGATAATCCCATTGCACGCCTTGCAGGTGTAGTACTTTTCCGTCCAGCAGGATGCACATGCCCACCTACCGCAAAGAGAGCACTGCCGCAAGTCTCTCTTGGGAAACGTGCCGTTGCAGAGGTCGCAGGAAAAGCGGGAGAAACTGGCGGGGTCTTTATCGGGTGGTTCTCCTTGCCGCCTCACGCGCTGAATGTCCTTCCTGATACGGGAGAGGAGGTCTTCCTTCTGCACCTCCTCTTTTGGACTCTTAGTTGATGACCTGCTTTTCCAGAGCTTCAATTCTCTCATCCAGCCTTTCCAGCTCTTCGCCGAACTCCTTTTCGAAAGCCTTCAGAGCTGCCATCCTCTCCTCGTCCCTTGCGAGGAGGGGGGTCTTCTCGTCCCTGAACTGTTCGGCCTGGAGGCGCCTGACGAGTGACCACTCCTCGATCAGCAGATCGAACCTGCGGTCCAGGTACTCGTCCACACGGCTCTCCAGGGGGCGGGAGATCTCCAGCTTGCCCGTCGACCCGCGGAAGTAGTAGTAAAGGGTGAACGCGATCAGAATGATTAGGATGAGGACGAGGAGCCCTTCAACGATCGTCATCTCCGTCTCCTCCTGACGTACTCGAGCCGCTTCTCGAGCTCGGTGAGCTTTGCCGAGGCCGAACCCTCGAACCATGAACATCGCCGCACCTCTTCCTCGATAACAGAGAGCCGGGATTCGAGGTCCCCGATGTCACGCCGCGTTGCAAGGTCCCACTCGTCGATCAGGTATTTCATGCGGCGGTCCACGTAGGAACCGAGGTAGTCTGGTTGCCTCATTGCCCTTCGAGCCCCCTTATCTCGTTTTCGAGTGCAGCAGCCCTCTTCTCGAGGGCGTTCCTGTCCTTCTCGAGAGCATCGATCTGCACGTGGACACGGTCGAGCCGTCGTTCGATGTTCTTCAGGTGCATGGAGGTGACAAGCCCCCACTCGCTGATGATCTCGGGGAAGTTCCGGTCGAAATACTCGTCGAGCCCCTTGTCCATTGTCGGGAGGCGCCTGTCGATCGCTGCCGGGACCTCCTTGACCGTCTCCAGGAACGGGTACTTCTCTGTCGTCCGCCCCGGCGTCTCGTATATGTTCATTGCATTACCCCAACCTCTCCTCTTCGCGTTTTATCTTCTCTATCATCCGGTCGAGCTTCGTTAAGGCGACCTTGCTCTCGAGGCGCTTCAACCTCTTTTCCACGGCATTGCGCCGCGCAAAGATGTCGGTATCCAGTTCCACGTTCTCCTCGTCGAGCATTCTCAACTCTTCGAGGTCCTTTGGAGGGATCCTGTAGAACGGCCGCCCCTTCTGCTCCATGTCAGCCTTCATGAGGTTGATCTTCTCGCGCTCGAGTTCGAGCTGGGCGAGCCGGGTCCTTGAATACATCAAGCGAAACTCGCGGATGATGAGGAACAGGACGATCAGCCCCACGAAAACGAGAAGGTAAGGAAGCATCCCCTCGAGTACCACCCACATGTCTGTCATTTATTCCGGTCCCCCGGAGGTCACAGGTCCCTCTCCTTGAGGCTCTTCTTCACCGATTCGACACCCTTCTCAACGGATTCCTTGGTCGAGGACGCCTTCTTAGAGATCGTCTCCTTCGCCTTCTTCACGTCCTCCTTGACGTTCTCCTTCGTCTCCCCGGCTGATTTCCTGACGCGTTCTGCAATGGGTGGGACCCGCGTCACTGTCACCTCCATGCCCGGGACGGCGCCGGCTGCCGCTATATCTTCGGGGCTCAGCCTGATACACCCCGTTTCGACCAGGGTGTCTGCAAAGACCGTCACGACCACGGGTTTCCTGTCACCCCCTGCCGAGACCTCGACACTGTCCCCCTCCTCGATCCCGAGGGCATTCATATGGCTCTCGTTGATCCGGGCCCTGCCCCTGCTCGGAAATGCCCTCTCCTGGACTTTCAGCTTTATCGATTCCATACGTGAAGAAAATGCGTTGGAATGCTATATAGTATCTCTGCCCGACCATGGACCGCTCTTCTCCAGTGAGACGGCCTCCCTGCTGCCGTTCCATCGCCCGGGGCAGTGGCCGCTGGTAGGGGTGGAGAGGATGAGAACGTTTGACATGAAAATAGACTGATTCACTTGCCGAAACTCGAATGGGGAAGGATTAAAAATTTTCGGCACTTCGCCATTTTGAGTGGGTAATCGAGTACGAGTGAGGGGGAGCACGGGGGTGCGATGGACAGGGGCAGAAACTAATTATCATCAGCCTGCACAGAAAACCACATGAGAAAATACATGAGGTCGATCGTTTTTTCGCTGCTCTGCATTCTGTGCCTCGCCCAGGGCGTGCTTGCCTATGAACTCATCATCGAGGCGCCCGGGGAAGTCCGGGTCGGGGCGCCTATAGAGGTTTCGGGAAACACGACCTTCCCGGTGGGAACCGAGTTCGACCTGGTGCTTTACAAACTCCAGACTACGGCACCTGAATCCATCTCGCAAAAGGCCATCGTGGTTGACGAGTCCAAGTCATTCGAAGCCACCTTCTCGACAATCGGCCTCGATCCCGGCGAGTACAAGGTCGAGGTCAGGTTTCCCGCCGACCCCGGTTCGAAACTGAGCTCGGGCTCGGTCACGATGCGCATCGTCAAGGTAACGGACAGGTCGGGCGAGATCGTGATCACCTCGGCCAGGAACCAGGTGCTTGGGGAAGCCCTCCGTATCGAGGGGTATGTCCCGAGGGCCGGCGTCGTCACGCTGACCATGAAGGTCACCGGCCCCCAGGGGGCAGTCGTCCCGCCGGAGGACATCAGGAC
This sequence comes from Methanolinea sp., assembly GCA_033811795.1. GTDB lineage: Archaea > Halobacteriota > Methanomicrobia > Methanomicrobiales > Methanospirillaceae > Methanolinea_A. Next base: position 4,854 of record JAPXNX010000029.1, read on the forward strand.
ATCGACCGTCCTTGGAAAAGAGGACGGCTTCTTCAGCAGGACAGTCCCGGTCAACGAGAAGGGGAACTATTACGTGGACTTCTCCGACGTGAAAGGCTACATAACGACGGTGAAGTTCACGGTGGAGGAACCGGCCGGGATGACAGTCTCGCCCACCACGGGAACACCGGAAACGACTGCCGGAACTCCGGGAACGACCATGGTGACTCCAGGCACACCCGCGGGACCATCCCTGCCGACGACGCAAGCAGCATCCCCCTTCCCGGTTGCAGGCTGCATCGCGGGGCTCCTCTTCCTTGCGATCGTGTCCAGGGCACGTGAAAAAAGGAGGTAACAGTAGGCTGATACAGTCAGACAGGACCTCCTTTTTCCCTGCCGGCCCGCTCCCCGGCTGCCATGATGATTCACCGGGCGACCCGGCGGGCGTTGCCAGCTTCCGGGAACGCCTTTACTTCTTTTTTCTCCACCAGGCAAAGACTTCGTAGAGAAGGAGGATGACGATGACCAGTACGCCACCGAAAAAGAATGCGAGGGCGATGTCCGCGGGGATGGCCTGGGGGAGCGGTACAGGTGGTGCACTTGTAGGGGCGGGGGTTGCCATGATCTCGACCGCCTTCTCTGCCCGCGAATACGCCATGCTCCCGCCGGCAAGACCTCCGCCCCCCTGTCCCCCTGCCATTGGGCGGAGGGCGGTGAGGACTGTGTAGGCTGCGAGCGAGGAGAGGGCGACGACGCCGAAGAGTGCAGCATACTTGAGGAGTATCGAGCGGACAGTCCGCACCTCCGGCGCGACGATCAGGACCTGGTTGCGCAGGCCGTACACCTTGACCTGGCGGCCTTTCACGCTGTATTTCGTGTCTTTGATCTCGATCAGCCCCGCCTCGAGGAGGTTGTCGACGTGGTACTTGACTGTGCCCATCGGCATGGCGAGGACGGATGCGAGGTCACTGGCAGTCATCGGGCCCTTTTCGAGGGCGTGGAGGATGTCGCTTGCAGCCTGGCTCGCAATCGCCTTCCCGATCTTCTGGGACCGCTCGTCGCCCGGGGCGAGGATGACCACTTCCCCATCTGCTCCCCCCGGTCCCGGCCTGCCAGCGCTTTCCTCTTCCTTGCTCTCGTCCATTCCCCATCCCGCCTAGGAACCCAGCGCAGCGAGAATCTTCTCCCTGCCTTCGGCAAGCGCCGCTTCGATCTTCTCGACTGCGGGGCCGCCGCCCCTCGCGAGGGAGGGTGACCCCCCGCCCTTCCCCCCGAGGACCGCACAGACATGCCCGACGATCTCGCTGGCATCGACCCTGTCCGATCCCGACGCCAGGAGGACTGTCGCCTGGTCAGAACCGCCGGCGAGCAGTGCAACCCCGCCGCGGGCCGCGATCTCCCCCCCTATCTCGGCCAGTTCCTTGCCCGAGAGGTCTATCCTCCTGACGAGGACGGGGGTCCTGCCCACGACTTCCACGTCGAGGGACTTTCTCTCCAGCTCGGCGATGCGCTGGCGGAGTCTCTCGATCTCCTTCTTCTGTGATTTCCACTCGGAAAAGAACCTGTTCACGGTGGCAGGCAGGTTCTCGACCTGGACAGAGAGGATGCCGGCAGACTCGGAGAGGATATTCTCGATGCGGTGCACGTACTCGACAGCTGCGAGGCCGGCTGCGAACTCGAGGCGCTCGATGCCGTCCTGGATGTGTTCCACCCGCATGATCTTGATGAACCCCACGTCCCCCGTGCTGCGGCAGTGGGTCCCCGCGCACGCCTCGACATCCCCGGCTACCCGGACGACCCGGATCTCCCTTCCAGGCGGGACGCCGCCCTGGTAGAGCGAGAACCCGTACATCTGTTCCGCCCGGGTCCTGTCGAGGTGCGTGACGTCGACCGGGAGGTCCGCCATGACCATGCGGTTCGCCGCGATCTCTATCTTGTGCAGTTCTTCGGGCGTGATGTGCTTGTAGTGCCGGATATCGAGGCGCGAGCTCTCCGGGCCCTTCTGCGCCCCGGCCTGGTGGACGTGGGCGCCGAGAACCTCCTTTGCGGCATGGAGGAGGATGTGGGTCGCCGTGTGGTGACGCATCAGGGACCACCGGCGCTCCTCGTCGATGATCCCCTTGACCCGGTCGCCGCGGCGCAGGACACCGCCTGTCACGTGGTGGAGAATGACATCGCCCACCTTGCGGACGTCGTCGACCTTGACCATGTTCTCCGCGGAGAGCAGCATTCCGGTATCTGAGGGCTGTCCGCCACCCTCGGGGTAGAAGAGGGTCTGGTCCATGACCGCGTACCCGTCGAAGAAGTCGAGGACCATGGCATCGAACTCCATGTCGGACGGCTGCTCGTAGTAGAGCTTCATTGTCGGGGGCAGCGCTGAAATCCTATCGATGTACCGGGCGAACGGGTCTTCCTGCACCTCGGGTTCGGACTCCGAGTGCATGTCGGCGATGAGCGAGTAGAAGTTGTCCGGGAGCTCGACGACGGCTCCTTCCGCGGTCGCCACCTCCCTGATGATCTCGGGCGGGATGCCATGGGAGTCGTAGAGCGTGATCACATCCCTCAGCGGGATGCGTTCGCGCTTCTTCTTGTACGTCCGCGCGATCCTCTGGACGATCTTCGTCCCCCTCTCGAGCGTGGCGTTGCTCTTCTCGACCTCGCGTTCCACGATCTCCCGGACGGTGCAGATGTCCTGCTCGAAGGCACCCGTACCCACGATCCTCATCTGCTGCTCGATCAGGTCCGCGAGGGGCTCCCTGATCCCCAGTTCATTCATCATCCGGAGCGTGCGGCGCAGGACGAGCCGCACGAGGTACCCTTCCCGCACGTTCGAGGGGACGATGCAGTCTCCGAGCATGTAGGCGAGGCACCGGGTATGGTCCACGATGGCGTATACCTTCTCCACCGGGGCGATCATCCGGTCCAGGCGCTCGATCGGCACATCGATTGCCGTCGCGACCTTCTTGCGCAGCTGCCAGAGGTTCGTCCCCGAGATGTCCATCACCCCCGCGAACCGTGCGTTCAGGGAGAGGATCTTGGTGTATTCCTTGTCCTCGAGCGCGTGGGCGAGGCCGGCCGATTCCATCACCCTGCTGACCATCTCCGGAAAGACCGCATCGTAGATGGTCGGAGATCCCCTCGAGGCCCAGACGAGCCTCTCGAGCCCGTAACCCGTGTCCACGATGTAGTTGGGCATCGGGTAGTAAGTCTCCCCGCCGAGTTGTATCCCGGGCTTTCCCGTGTTGGTCCGCCCGAGGTTCATGAAGACGAGCGTCGCGACCTCCAGGCCCCCGATCAGGACCTCGAGGCTCGGCCCGGCGTTCCCGCCACCTATCCACGGGTGCTCCTTGTAGGTCACGAGCGAGAGGTCGGCGCCGATGGACGCGAGGAACTGCTCGCACAACTCGACTGTCCGCTCCTTCCAGTAGACCTCCTCGCCCTCCCGGTTGAATGCATGGTGGGCCATCATCTCGAAGAGGGTGAGGTGGCGCCCCGACCGGCCGACCGAGTCGAGGTCGTTGAGCCTGATGCAGGGCTGGGAGATCGTCAGGGGGTTCGCAGGAGGCGGCACGATTCCCCCGGTCACCCAGGGCTGGAAATCGGCGATCGAGGCTATCGTGAGGTAGATATCGTCTCTCCACCGTGCAGCGACCGGGTACCTCGCGATCCTCGTGTGGCCGTTCTGCTCGAAGAAGGAGAGGAATGCTTCCCGCATCTCGTCCACGGTGTGGCACCTGAACACCGGTGCCCCGATGAACTTGTAGGTCTCGCACGGGGCGTCGCCGCACGTCATGGTGTCGGGGTCACGCGTCCAGAACGCTGCACCGCACCGCGAGCATATCTTGCGGGTGAGCCCGTGGGTCTTGAAGTATTCGAGCTGGTATTCCTCTTCGAGCATGAAAACCACGTGTTCTGATTTAATTCGGCTTGGAACGATAAAAATTGTTGGCTTTGCTCATACCTTTCCCGTCCACGTCTCCTGGTACCATTCCCCGACCTCCCGGAACCCCCCCACGAGGGATGCGACCTGGACCGCGAGCAGGTGCCAGCAGAGCCCGCCGCGGTAGAGGTGGTCGTGGCACGTGCAGAACCCCTCCTCGACGATGTGCTTGCCGGAACTCCCGGCAACGACGATGAAGTCCCTGTACTGCATCACCCGGCCGGAATCGAGGGCTTCCAGCGCCTTTTTGCCGCGTTCGCCGTAGAGCCGGACCAGCTCGCTGCGGAGACGGGGCGAGAGGCAGCCCCCCTCTCTCAGGTTGTCCCAGAACTCTTCGGCGTCCATGTCCTGACAACCGGTGGATCATCGATGTACATCCAGCCCATCCGGCCTGCGAGCGCTCTCATGCCAGGGGACTCGAGCGCATAGTGGGTAGCTTCGAGCAGCGGGACCGGCGAGGCCCTGGCAACGGAGTGCCTCAGCTCTGCGGAGAGGAAGACGCGGGCCCCTGCAGCCGCCGCCTCGGCAATGAGATCGGGGGAGAATGCGGATCCCCCGGCAACGGCCAGGGGCCCGGGGAGGTCGGGCTCCCCCCAGGCGGCGAGGGGGCAATGGAGCTTCTCTGCAATTTCCGGGATGGAGAGCGGGCAATTTCCGACCACGCCGAGGGAGAGGGACCGGGGGTTCCGAAGGCTGAGGAGGCCTGCGAGTACATCGTTGATCCCGCCGGGGGCATGGTCGAAATTGGAGTGGATGACGAATACGTGGATTCCCGACGAGAGGGCGGCCCTGAGAAACGATGCGAGGCTGCCTGTCACGGATGTCGCAGGAGTCCAGAGGGGAGTGTGATGCACGACAAGCATATCTGACCCGGAACAGACCGCCTCCCGGAGCACTGCGGGAGTCGCGTCGAGGGCGCAGGATACCCTCTCTATGTCCCGGTCACCTTCGACTACGAGGCCGATCCGCCCGGCGTCCCACTCCTCTGCGAGGGAAGAAGGTGCGATGCCTTCCATGAGGGCGACGAACTGCGGAATGTCCATTACCAGGATATGGGCGGCATGGGTAATCAAAGGTTTATTACTATAGGTAATACGAAACATCTATAAATATTCATTTTTAAACATCATGCCATGCGCAAGACCATCCACGAAATAAACGAACGGATAAAGGAGGGGAATGCACGGGTGGTCACCGCCGAGGAGATGCCGCAGGTCGTTGCGGAACTCGGCGAAGAGGGTGCCCTTGCAGAGGTAGACGTGGTCACGACAGGGACATTCGGGGCGATGTGCTCGTCGGGATGCTTCTTCAACTTCGGCCATGCCGAGCCCCCCATACGGATGGAGAAGGTCTGGCTCAACGACGTGGAGGCGTATGCGGGGATCGCTGCCGTCGATGCGTACCTGGGGGCGACGGAGAAGTCCACGACCCGCGAGGAGAACTACGGGGGCGCCCATGTCATGGAGGACCTTGCTTCCGGGAAGTCGGTGGAGCTGCGTGCCATCTCCCGGGGGACGGACTGCTACCCCCGGCGCACCATCACGACCGAGATCCTCCTCGAGAACTGCAACCAGGCGATCATGGTCAACCCGAGGAACGGGTACCAGAAGTACAACGCTGCAGCGAACTCGGGTGACAGGGTCCTGCATACGTACATGGGGATGCTCCTCCCGTCAATGGGAAACGTCACCTACTCGGGGGCCGGGGTGCTCAACCCGCTCGCAAACGACCCGCACTTGAGAGTCATCGGCCCGGGGGTTCCCTGCTTCCTCGGAGGGGCGGAGGGGATGGTCGTCGGGGAGGGGACCCAGGCGTCACCGACGACAGGGTTCGGGACCCTCATGGTGACCGGCGACCTGAAAAGGATGGACCCCGATTACCTGCGGGCTGCCACGATGGCAGGGTATGGCGTCACCCTCTATATCGGGCTCGGTGTCCCCATCCCGGTCCTGGACATCGAGACCGTCAGGAGCACCGCGGTGCGCGACGAGGATATCTGGGTCGACGTCGTCGATTACAGCGTCCCCTCCCGGGACCGCCCGTCCCTCGGGAGGGTCACCTACGCCATGCTCCGGGGCGGGCGGGTCGAGATCGGTGGAGAGGAGGTCCGGGCCTCGCCCCTCTCGAGCTTCCGGAGGGCGAGGAGGGTGGCGGGGGAGCTGAAAGAATGGATAGAATCCGGCAGGATGACACTGGCGCTCCCCACCCGCCCCCTCGACCCAGCCCGGAAGGCAGAGCCGATGAGGGAGACCGTCCAGGGCCCCCGCGTTCTCCAGATCATGGAACGGCGGGTCGCCACCATCGGGGAGGACGCACCCATCAGGGACGCAGCGGCGAAACTCCTGAAGGGCGAGACCAACCACCTGCCCGTGGTCAACGGCGATGGTGTCCTCGTCGGCATCGTGACGACGTACGACATCTCGAAGGCGGTCGTCAACCCGGGGAAAGGGAATAACGTCAGGGACATCATGAAGCGCAAGGTCATCACGACGACGCCTGAGGAGCCTGTCGATGTCGCCATCCGCAAGCTTGAGAAGTACAATATCAGCGCCCTTCCCGTCGTGGACAAGGCGATGCGCGTCGTCGGGATACTGACGGCAATGGACCTTGGCAAGCTGATCGGGGGGAGGTGGCTCAAGTGAAGCTCCTGGTCACGTTCTCCTCGAAGGAGGGGAAGAGGCCCATCATAGCCCAGGTCGTCCGGGACACGGGGGTCCTCGTCAACGTGGAGCGCGCCATGATCGATTCCAGCGAGGGAGAGGCCCTCATCGATATCCCGGAAGAGTCCTGCCGCATCGTGAAAGACAGGCTCACCGAACTCGGGGCGGCAGTGCGCATCCTCGAGGAGGAGATAGTCCTCGACGAGACCGAGTGCGTCGACTGCGGTGCATGCATCAGTATCTGTCCCCAGGAGGTCTTCTCCTTCGATAGGGACTTCAAGCTGCAGATGGACGCGAAGAGATGCGTCCTCTGTGGGAGGTGCATCGAGATCTGCCCGCACCGTGCCCTGTCGCAGAAGGGGGAACTCTGATA